>NZ_JAUBRJ010000067.1:20531-46593 GCF_036701805.1 Microcoleus sp. N3A4 | reverse complement strand
GCGGAATGATGGGAAACTATCACGTTCCGTTTTGGAGAGCAGTGGAGGAGGCGACTCCTTCACTGACTTTAATCATCCTCAGAAAAGCAATCCCAAATGCGTTCAGCAATGGGATAGGGAGCTGCGTAGTTCAGCCGAGGCGGGTCAATCCGCTCAAAGTAAAAGTGAAGGGGGAGGGACTTGAAGCCTCCCATGCCTATAAATGACTATACTTTTACCAGCTATTAAGTTTTACCCTTCTGGTTCAATGACGCAGGAGAAGACGCCAGAAGCTTCTACTCAAACAGACAAATCGTTTTGTTTGGGAGAACCTAAGTTGATACCCGATTTGTCGATCGAGGTGGTTTATACTAGCGGTGGACTGAGCAAGTTGCCAAAATATCGGGCTTTGGGCGTGCCTGAAATCTGGTTTTGGGAAGATGGCACGCTGCGGCTGTATCATCTCCGCGAAGATGGCTACGAGCAAGTAATTCAGAGTCAACTGTCAGGATTGGAAACGCTGGATATCGATTTGCTAAGACGCTGCATTTTAATGGGTGAAACTGATTTGGCGGCAGCGGTTAAGGTTTTGGGGCAGGGAATCTCGATCGATCGTACATGACAGCAAAACGTTCGATTTTCCGGTGGAGGCGGTCGAAAATTTAGTGGTTTTGGCAACATCTGAAAAAAATAGCATCCCCAGAGCCCGGACTTCTTAAATAAGTCGGGTTCTGCTTTTGCAGGGAACGAGAAATACAGTCTTTTGTAGGGACAATCCCGCTGCGATTGCCACTCCCGATCCGTGATTTTGCGGATACGGTGCAATTAAATAATCTCCTCAATCAAAGGTGAATATAGATCCGGGGTCAGGTTGGTAGAGAATGAAAAGTGCATCAAGGCTCGATCGCCAATTATCTCTTCAACAAAAACATGACAACACTTTACGTCAACGCGCAAACAGGCAGCGATTCCGCAGCCGGCACTCAATCGGCTCCATTCAAAACGATCGCCCGCGCGATCGGCCGCGCTGCATCGGGAACTGCGATTCAGTTATCACCGGGAACTTACAGCGCTGCTAGTGGCGAAAAATTCCCCTTGGAAATTCCCTCGGGAGTAAAAGTTATTGGCAATGAAGCTAACAAAGGGAAAGGCATTCTGATTCAAGGCAGCGGCAAATTTGTAAGTCCCACCTCTGCAGGTCAAAATATCACTATACTGCTAGCAACCGAGGCCCAATTGCGCGGAGTAACTGTTACCAATGTGGAGATTCGCGGCACGGGAGTCTGGATTGAGTCAACTTCTCCGACTGTGGCTAACTGCACTTTCACTCAATGCAAGCGCGAAGGCATTTTTGCCACGGGAACCGCTAATCCTGCGATTCTCGACAACATATTTGTAGAAAACTCAGCGGCTGGCGTAATTACGGCGGGAACTGCTAAAGGAGTAATACGGCGCAATATTTTTCAAAAGACGGGTTTCGGCATTTCTCTGCAAGCTCAGTCGGCTCCTTTGATTGCTGATAACCAAATTTTGGAAAATCGCTCGGGTATCGTTTTAGCGGGGGAATCTAAGCCGATTTTACGCAAGAATCGCATTGAAAAAAATACTGAAGACGGTTTGACTGCGGTGGGGAAGTCGCTGCCAGATATTGGTACGGCTCAAGATTTGGGCGGCAATATTTTTCTGAATAACGGTGAATTAGACTTGCAAAACGCGACTGGGGTTAAGATTTCTGCGGTGGGAAATCAGCTCAATTCTTCGCGGGTGAAAGGTTTATTTGATTTGGGCAATGTGACGCCGACGCCGACTCCGACTCCGACTCCGACTCCGACTCCTGGGGGGGTAAAGTTCAGCGACATCAGCACGCATTGGGCCAAGGATTTTATCGATCGCTTGGCAAAGATGAATATTGTTAGCGGGTTTCCCAACGGCACTTTTCAACCTTACGAGAGTGTAACTCGGGCTCAGTATGCGGCTGTGTTGGCGAAGGCGTTTGAATTGGTGCCGCGCCGCGAGGCGACGGTTTTTAAGGATGTGGCGGCGGATTTTTGGGCGCAGGGAGCGATCGTCCAAGCCAATCGAGCTGGGTTTTTGGTGGGATATCCAGACAGCACGTTTCGCCCGGAGCAGAATTTGACTAGAGTTCAGGCGATCGTATCTTTGGTAAACGGCTTGCAGTTTGTCGGCGGAAACCCCAATTCTTTGAGCGTTTATGCCGATCGAGCTCTGATTCCCAGTTTTGCCACCGACGAGATAGCAACCGCCACAGAGCGCAAAATCGTGGTCAACTATCCCGCGCGCGAAAAGCTTTCCCCCGCCCGCGACATCACCCGCGGCGAGATATCCGCGCTCATCTACCAAACTCTGGTAGCCACAAAGCGGGCAGAGCCAATTAACTCTCCCTACATCGTCTAAGGAATGAGAATTAAATAACTTGCATTTTTTGTAGGTTGGGTTGAGAAACGAAACCCAACCCCACGCTTGATTGTTGGGCGGAGTGAAACGGAGGGTTCGTGCCACGGGCCCAACCTACGGAAGTTATTTAATCCACGATCCTAAGTCCCGTAGCATCGGAATTAATATTACTCACAGTCAGGACACGGCAGTGCCGTTTCCCTACCCCGATTAATTGTAGGGACACTCTTGCACTCGCGGTGTCCTCGGTATCATTCCGATGCAGCCGGAAACGATATCAGGTACAAAGAACCAACCCATCTCCCTCTCCTTGTCTCTGATTCCCCCACTCTCCCCCACTCTCGCGCACTTCCACTCTCCCAAGTCTTGATTTGCGAGTACCCGAATCGTTTTATGATTAAACATTAAGCAATCCTTAAGGTTCGACTGTCAGATTATGGCTAAAATTCAATTTTCTCGGGGTATGGACGAAGATTCTGTACCCGAAGTGCGCCTAACCCGTTCTAAAACGGGAGCTCAAGGCACTGCCACGTTTATCTTTGAAAATCCCAAAGCTCTCAGCAGCACCAGTACCGAAGAGATTACTGGAATGTACATGATCGACGAAGAAGGCGAAATCCTCACTCGCGAGGTTAAGGCTAAGTTCATCAACGGTCAGCCTGCGGGTTTAGAAGCTCTTTATCTAATGAGAAGTCCCGAAGAATGGGATCGATTTATGCGTTTCATGAAACGCTACTCGGAAGCAAACGGCTTAGGATTTAGCAAGGCATAATGGGTAATGGGTAATGGGTAATTGGTAATTGGTAATTAGCCGATCGCCCGTTGCCAGTTGCCGATTACTTAGAACAAGAAACTATGACGCAAATTCCTCACCCCGATTTATCTAAAATAACCGTAAATTGCGCTATCATTACTGTTAGCGACACGCGCTCGGCTGAAACAGACAAGAGCGGCTTGTTAACTAAGAGGCTGCTAAAAGATGCGGGTCACTCTGTGGTAGCTTACACAGTTGTTAAAGATGATGCGGCCAAAATTGTATTGCAAATGCAGGCGTTTTCCCAGCGTGAAGATGTGGATGCAATCATTTTTAACGGCGGCACGGGCATCGCTCCCCGAGATACGACTTACGATGTGATGGAGAGTTTGCTCGACAGGATTTTACCGGGATTTGGGGAGATATTTCGGTTCTTGAGCTATCAAGAAATTGGTTCGAGGGCGATCGCCTCTCGCGCTGTTGCAGGCGTGTATCAAGGCAAGTTAGTCTTTTCTCTTCCGGGCTCTAGCAATGGCGTGAAACTAGCTGTGGAAAAGCTAATTTTACCGGAATTAGTTCACTTGGTCACGCAGTTGCGCGGTGGGTGAGGGCTGAATTCGGTTAATCGACTGACAATCAAAAAATTTGGTTACAAATCGTCCGAGTAATCCGTGGAGTGAGAAAAAAGCTTTGAATCCTCATCGCCAGCCCCCTGTTCGATCGGTGAGGTCGCTTTCTTCAATCTCTTCAATCTAAAATCTCAAATCTCAAATCTCAAATCGACTCGTCCGAGGAATCCGTGGAGTGAAAAAAAAGCTTTGAATCCTCATCGCCAGCCCCCGGTTCGATCGGTGAGGTCGCTTTCTTCAATCTCTTCAATCTCTTCAATCTAAAATCTAAAATCTAAAATCGATCGACTGGCTGCATTCACCGCAAGAAACGGGTGGCTTTGAGCCTGCTCTATGGCTAAAGTGAGGAAACACCCAAATTCCCTTGACTTAGACAGATGAATTCGATGAAGAATGCGAGTGTCTGTGCTAGCGAAGATTATCACCGGATTGCTCGGGCGATCGCCTTTATGCGACAAAACCACCTAAACCAGCCCAATCTGGCAACTGTGGCACAACACATCGGACTTAGTGAATATCATTTTCAACGGCTATTTACTCAATGGGCCGGCATTAGCCCCAAGCGGTTTTTGCAATATCTGACAGTTGAATATGCCAAGTCAAAAATCACTCAGACTAAAAGCCTTCTCGACCTAACATTGGACGTGAAGCTATCGAGTCCAGGACGATTGCACGATTTATTTGTGAACTTAGAAGCAATGTCACCAGGGGAGTTCAAAGCAGGCGGAGCAGGTTTACAAATTCGCTATGGCATTCACGATACCCCTTTTGGCACATCTTTAATCGCGACAACTGCCCGCGGTATTTGTAATCTTTATTTCTTGGATACAACAGACGAACAAACCGCCTCACAAAGACTGCGATTGACGTGGAAAAACGCTGAAATTATCCGCGACGAGCAAACCACTCAATCATTGTGTGACCTAATTTTAAATTCAGAAACTCTCAGCGAACAAAAACCACTAACGCTCTTGGTAAAAGGCACTAACTTTCAGATTCAAGTTTGGCGAGCACTTTTGCAATTGCCCTTTGGTGCGATCGCAACTTATCAGAGTATAGCTCAAATGGTAGCACGCCCAACTGCTGCTAGAGCTGTAGGAAATGCGATCGGTAAAAATCCGATCGGCTATCTAATTCCGTGTCACCGAGTCATTCGAGAATCTGGAGAAGTCGGTGGCTATGCCTGGGGAGTAGAGCGTAAAACAGTCATGTTAGGTTGGGAAGCTAGCCGTACAATCTGCGGAACCACCCTTTCAAGCTAGAATTTCCACAAATTTATAATCATTAAATCTGCTTGAATATCTGCGGAATGTGGGTTTAAGAACCTCCGACTTCAATCACTTCCCCCGGAGTAATGGCATTCAACACGTTACGAGCATTTGGTATCAGAGGAAGTAAATCAGGAAGTCTGTTGCTCGATGCGACAAGAACAATAACGGCAACTCCAGCTTGCTGCAAGTTTTGCTGATAGCGCAAATTTTGATCTGTGGTGAGCAGAATCGTGAAGCCCTCTTGACTCATAAGCTGCAGCAATTCACCGTTTTTTTTTCCTGACCATCCCATCTCAACAACTGTGCGTATCTCGTAATCAGCAAGTTCACGCTTTAAAGGTCGTGGGGCACATTCATCAAGCAGGATTCGCATAGGCTGTCAGCATTTCCTTTGCTAATTCAAGAGCTGCAATTGTCTGTTGCCGACTGACACTAGGAAAATGGTCTAGAAATACCTCTAATGAATCACCAGCCTCAAGATAATCAAGTAGGGTTCTCATTGGCACACGAGTCCCAACAAAAACAGGGATTCCCCCCAGAATATCGGGGTCGCTATGAACAACACGAGATGTTAATGTCATAACAAATTTAGCCAACTGGCTACCAGCTTTTACAATAATTGTATCCCAAAGTCAATCGATTTTAGATTTTAGATTTTAGATTAAAGAATTGAAGCATTGACCCCACGGATAAATTCGGGGGCTCCTTTATCGGATACAGGTTTTTTATTTCTGGACGGATGAATCCGGGGGCTTGTATCCTGGATGCTTTCGGTCATTTGATTTTTGCGATCGTAATGCCAAACCAAACGATCGCTAGCATCCATTTCATCTAAACCTACAACTGTTAGCAGTTTAGGCTGGGAAGCTAGCCCTACAATCTGCGATCGATCCCGATAGCATTACTATTGTTGCTACTTGCCTTTGCCATCGATCGCAGATAAATTTCAGGGTGCAAGGTCGATCGATATACACTAGAAACATTGTGTATCGCCAGTTTTGCAATGACGCTGCCTACCGGATCTCGTTCTCCTGCCCTGTTCCAAACGCTTTCGCTGGTAGCTGACCCGATCGCATTTTTCGATCGCTATTCTGCCAAATACGGCGATACATTTACCGCCCGCGTGTTGGGGCCCGCTTCGCCCCCCGTGGTGTTTCTGGGCCGTCCAGAAGCCATTCAGGCGGTGTTTACGACGTTAGCCGATGCCTTTGAGTTTGGCAAAGTGACCAACGTATTTCGCCCGCTGGTGGGAAATGAATCCCTAATTATGAATGAAGGGCCGCGACATCTGCGACAGCGACAGCTATTAATGCCCGCGCTGCATCGGGAACAGTTGCACAGTCAAGGGCATTTGATTGTTGATTTGACGAAAAAGCAGACGATCGACTGGAAAGCCCCAGATGCGATCGCAGTCCGCGAAGAAATGTCAGAAATTTCGCTGCAAGTAATCTTGCAAGTCGTGTTTGGATTAGTGCCGGGAGAGCGCTACGAACGCCTGAAACAACTGCTCAGCAGGCTTTTAGAAGCGATTACCTCTGAACTGTACTCCATACAATTTTTCTTTGAACCGTTGCAGCAAAATTTGGGGGCTTGGAGTCCGTGGGGGCAGTTTTTGCAGCAGATGGCGGAGATTGACTCGCTGATTTATGCGGAAATTGCCGAGAGGCGATCGCATTCTCTGGATTCGTCTCGCACGGATATTCTGTCGGTGTTGATGATGGCCCGCGACGACACCGGCGAATCCATCGGCGATCGAGAATTGCGCGATCAGTTGATGACGCTGTTGTTGTTGGGACATGAAACCACTGGATCGGCGTTGACTTGGGCGTTTTACTGGCTGCATCAATTTCCCGAATGTCTCGCTAGATTGCGGCAGGAATTGGATGAATTGGGCGAGAATCCCGATCCGATCGCGCTTTCGCAGTCGCCCTATTTAACAGCAGTCTGCAAGGAAGCGCTGCGGATTTATCCAATTGCCTTAATTTCGCAGCCGCGCAAGGTGAAACGGACGATCGAACTCGAAGGCTATACCTATCAACCGGGAACGATTTTAATCCCCTGTGTCTATTTGGCGCACCGTCGCCCTGAAACCTACGAAAATCCGGCCGGGTTCAATCCCGATCGCTTTTTAGATCGCAAGTTTTCCGCCTCTGAATTTTTACCGTTTGGAGGCGGGAGTCGAAGCTGCATCGGGATGGCGCTATCGATGTTTGAGATGAAGCTAGTGTTAGCAACAGTGCTGTCGGCGCGCGAGTTTGTATCGAATATCGATCGGCCAATTCGTCCCGCCCGCCGGGGAATCACCTTTGTTCCGCCCGATCGGTTTCGATTAACAGTTGTGGGCGATCGGCGTTAGATTCAGTGAAACGCTCTGTCAAGCAAGATATACAGCATTTTCCAGGTTCATGAAGTACACTTTTCAGCTATATTGTGTGGTACGTGTTATGTAGGGTGCGTCGCTGCGAAGCAGGTTCAATGGAACTTGCAGATTGATTGTTGATGGCGACGCACCTTACTTACTACAAGATTTTGTGTACCACATATACATGGAATATGCTGTATCATTCGATGAAAATCCCAGCAACTTTGTCTCCATTCATAGTCATGTGTACCACAAATTCATCTCCACCATCTTCAAAACTCAGCTTCCACAAATAAATCGGAGAATTACCTTGTTTTATCTCACCAAAATAATTAATTGAGTAGCCCTTTTTCATGCGGGAAGCAAGCTGCTCGCTAACATCGTCAAACATTTTTTGTGTAATGCTCGTTTTGTAGCCTGCATCGCCCACTGTGGTAAAAAGCTCGTAGTTTTTCGATGCAGTGGCATCCAAGATAACCTGCAAACAATCGAGGATGTTTTGAGCGGGGGCTGTCGGGTTCATGATGATGTCCTTCTTTTAGGGTTCTATCAAAATCTTCTAGCTCAGACTGCTGTCTAACTTTTAATTCTACCGCTAGTGCGATCGAATCCAGTTTTGGAGCGTCATTGACCGCCAACACCATCCGCTTAGCTCAGCCGCTACGATCGCTTTTTCCTTCTCCCAGATCCAGCCCTGTTAGTAGATTGGAGCGATTTTTGCTTTTGCAATCATTTTAGGCTTGACATCTGTAACCTCATAGGTTACATTAATAAAGTGATCTCAAAAGTTACAAAAACTTTTAATTAATATATATAAGTGCTATGAACTGGATATTCAGCCTTGATTGAAGGATTATTTCACATGATACAAACTTTTAAAAATAAAGCATTAGAAAGATTATTGAGGGAAGGTAATGCAAAAGGAATTCCTAAAGAACTTGAAAAAAGGACAAGAGCAAGACTTGAAGTAATAGATACAGCAATAATTATAGATGATATTAGAATACCAGGCTATGATTTACACGAGCTTAAAGGTGATAGACAGGGAACTTGGTCAATAAAGGTATCAGGTAATTGGCGTATAACTTTTACATTTCAGGATAACAACGCATACGATATAGCTCTCGAAGATTATCACTAGCCCATAAAACAAAATCTAAAAAATTAACTTAAACCGAAAGGAGAGTTGCATGAAAGACATACAAAACATTATTCAAGGGAGGAAAGTCAGACCAGTACATCCGGGCGAGGTCATTTCAGATGTGCTTGAAGATATTGAAATGACTCAAACCAGGTTTGCTGAGATACTGGGTGTATCCCGCCGCAGTGTCAACGAAATTGTTTTAGGTCAAAGACCAGTTACAGTAGACATGGCAATTCGGATTGGGAAAGCGTTAGGGAATGGCCCTCAACTGTGGCTCAATCTTCAGCAAAAAGTTGATATCTGGGATGCAGTGCAAAAACACAGTGAAGAGTACGAAAAAGTATCTACTGTAGCATAGCGCAATATGTTAATCTCAGATTTAAAAAGTCCGGCGGTTGAAACCGCTTTGGGAGTGAAAATCGAATGTGCTGGCGCTCAGCATTCGATTTTCACCCCCAACTATACAAACGAAGTCCGCCTCCGCAGACTAAGAGATAAAATGTGACATTTCTTTGTGCGATTTTACTGAAGTGGAAGAAACACGTCTGTAATCGCCTCATGTTCTGGTACATCAGGGAAAAAGCTGACTCTCTGGAAATACAGTGGAAAGTCTCGCGGTTCTTCTTTGCTTAGCGGGAGCCATTCCGAATACAAATACCTGACGCTCTCACCGATATTGTCGTCGGAACCGATGTGTCGTAATACAGCGCATTTACCGCCGGGAATTGTTTTTTCTACAACCCCAAATGAGTTTTCAGTCACATCGCGTTGAGTTGACGCGCAGATGTCCAAGCGATAATCATCAGGTGAGGTTTCGGCTGGATTGTCGTAGAGAATATTGAAAGTAGCGCTGACTTTGGGTGATAGATTGTTCTGCTTTCGCCATTCGATAAACTTGCGTATTGACTCCCCTATCAGATTTGGGTCGCCACGGTGTTCAAGCACGGCAACTTTGGTGTCTTTAAAGGTGATTAGCTTGACTTGTGCGGGGTAATTTTCTGGTTTCATGTGGTTGATTCTTAAGTCACTTAATGGTTGGTAAATCGAGTGCCAAGTATCCCACTGCGGTTGCTTTCTGAACTCGGAAGGGGTCTGCCCTATGCTCTTTTTGAATGCGCGCGCGAAAGATTCAGGGCTTTCATAACCATTTGCCAGCGCGATATCAACGATCTGATGGCGATCGCGAAATGCGAGTTGATAAGAAGCGCGCTTCAAGCGATTGAGCTGGACGTATTTGTATACGCTAACCCCGAAAAGCTCAGAGAACTGCCTGTGAAAATGATACTTCGAGAATGCAGCAACGTTGCTGAGCCGATCGACAGTAAGGTCATCGTCCAGATGAGCATCAATGTACTCAAGCACCTTGCGGAATCTAGCGTAATAGGTAGCAACAGTTGCTGTAGTCAATGAAGTTTCCTCCTCGGCGTATATATAAGCTATCGCCTTAACATCAAAGAAGCCTGACAGAAGTTGCTCAATTCTTCATAACCAATTTATTTATAATTTTGTATTTCCGGGCGATTGGAATAATCTAACTGTTTTTCATTGCACCGCAGTTGCGGTCTAATACACTTTTCAAGCATCATCGACCGCAAACATTTTTGGAAACATCAAACCTAACTATTTATTGCCTCAGCAACAATAGTCCGGTGTCGGACTGTATTGCAAGTGATTGTCGGCGCAGCAAAACCAGAATCAACTAAAGCTTGCTCAATATCCAACCCAAAATACTGATCCAAATAAGGCTCCGTACTCTTGAGCAAAGTCAAAATATAAGGAGGCATTTTGGCATAAACTTCCGACCGAGGATTCATATCCATAATTGTCAAATGTCCGCCAACACGCAGCAAACGCCTCGCTTCCCGGAATATTTCTCTAGTAGCTTTCTGCGGCAATTCGTGACAAACTAAACAAATAGAAACTAAATCAAAAGCAGCCGCCGGCAAACCAGTAGATTCAGCAGCAGCGTGAACCCAAGTCGGAGATTTTTGATTTAAAGATTCTGATTCTCGCTGTTGAGAACGGTATTTAGCAACTGCTAAAAAATAAGGCGACAACTCCACCCCAGTCATCTTCGCTTCCGGGTAAACATCCCCAAGAGCAAAGGTACTCATTCCGACACTGCATCCCAAATCTACAATATCCTGCGGTGAAGAAGCAATTTGAGATTTGATGACTTCGTGATAGCTGGCGCGGAGTTTAGCATCGCCTTCTGCACCCGCTTCCGGCCAAATTCCCGCGTGAACTGTACGGGCGGCAACTTCAACTTCTGTAGCAGATTCCCAACTCATATTACCTTTTTCATAAGCGTGGAATGAAGTTAGATAATATTTCGGGTAAACAAGATCGGGATTTTGGACGCTGAGCAATTCTGCATCCCAATTTCGAGCTAAAAGTGCTTGGGATTCTTGTCGCCAATGCACTCCGATTTTTTCGGCTCTTTTTATCATCATTTCCCGCGCTTGGTGCTTGGCTAGATTGGCCAAAGGCTTGATGGAAAGTACACCATTTACTAAGCGCGAGGCTAATCCCGGAGTTTTGTTAACTGCAACAGTCATATTTTAGTTTTTTCTATTTTGCGCCATTTATTTTAACACCTTTGGGCGCTTTTGAGTTGGTCAATATAATGAAACTTAACTTGGTGATGGCGAGTGAAATGCAAATGTTTTGGGAAAAAGACTTTTTTAATGAACCACAGAGGGCGCAGAGAACGCAGAGGAGCGAGCAGAGGGAAAAGATAAGAGTAGGACAAACCTGGCTATCGTACTGTAATATTTATTTGTACCTACCTACTTCGTTCGGGGGAATTTACCCGGAATCTGGAATCGGATTTGCCGAAGTTGGAGTATTTGATAGAACACTTTAAATCAGGCTATTTAGGAGTTTGTCGTGAGCAAATCAATTGTTGAATTGGTTGACAATTTGCCCTCTTCTGGGATTACTGTGATGATGCTAAAATCCCTGGATTTTGTGGTTCCGGGGGAGTGGAATAATCTCACGGGTTTTGATAATACTATTCAAGCGGTGACAGGAGAAACCGATCGCACATTAGTTCGGAAAATTCGCGATCGCGCGATCGAGCTTTACGCCAACCCCAACGAGCCATATCAAGGCGCAGTCAGGCTTTACCAGTTAGCAGACAGCGCCGACAGTGCGTTAGGTGCAACGGCTATGGCGAATAAAATCGGCGAAAAAATCGGCTTTCTCTCCTTCATGAGTCGCCTCACTCCCAAAGCCGACACAACTCAAACGATCGACTTGTGTGTCAAAGTGGCGATCGAGCTAATTGCCTTCTGCAAACTTAACAATATTTCCCTTGACAATGTGGGAAGCTTTGCTAATTATTTATCAAATTACAAAGGCGAATCTCTGATGCGGATGGCTGCATTAGTATGCGCTGACGGTTTAATTCCCCTCGGCCCGGACTTCATTCGAGTAGCACAAAATACCCTAGGTGGATTGAATCCTTCAGCCTTGCAGCAAAACTCAACATTCCAAAATATCAGCAACCTAATTCCAGGCGCAAATAATTCGCAAAAGTTCGGATTTGTGACAGCAACTTTCGCTTCAGCGCAAGGTTGGATGAACAATTTAGTACAGTCTCGCGGCTTAACTCCCGCCACAGTTTTAGGCAATCTCAAGCAATATGTTGATGTTACCGATGACAAATTGGATTATGTGGCGGCGTTTTTAGACATGACTACCAATTATTACGAATATACGGGAATTCAGACGGTTGCTCGCCAATTGATTGATCGAGCTTATGGTGACACAACCTCTGGCAGATACTAGAAAACTCGTTCTCAGGTGAGGGAACAGAGCGAGGCAGAGCCTCTGGATCTGCGTTCCCAGGCAGAGCCTGGGGACGAGGGAATAAACGTCGCAATGTGAGTTAAAATAAGCAGATTATGTTTAGCAAACCTCTTTTAATCGCATTGTGAAAAACAAATCACTTCCTTCATCAGTAACAGTCAAGCTCGGCAAATTTGTCTGGACATCAATGTGGCAATTAATGATGTCAAAACTAGCGCCGCCCGATCGCACGGGAGCATACATTCGCCCCAGCAGCAGTTTTCGCAACTTTGTCAGCACAGAAGCAGACAACCCTCACCAGCCCGCCACAGCACGGTATCGCCTCTTCGTGGGTACGGGATGCCCTTGGGCGCACCGCACTCTGGTGACGAGGGCGCTCAAAGGGCTGGAAGATGCGATATCGGTGTCGATTGTCTATCCCTCTGAAGGGGGAATGTGGGTGATGGAGTCGGAGACTTTTGGCTGCAACACGATGCCCGAACTTTACCAGTTGGCTTTACCGGGCTATCAGGGGCGGTGTACGGTGCCGGTGTTGTGGGATGACTCGCAAAAGGCGATCGTCAATAACGAGAGTTCGGAAATTATTGTGATGCTAAACTCGGAGTTTAACGAGTTTGCTCGCAATCCTGAAATGGATCTTTATCCTCTGGATTTGCGATCGCAAATTGACGAGTGGAATGAGAAGATTTACCAATCGGTGAATAACGGCGTTTATCGCTGCGGTTTCGCGCAATCTCAAGCTGCTTATGACTCGGCTTGCAGTGAATTGTTTGCTGTTTTAGACGAGATCGATCGATCGCTCTTGATGAGCCGTTATCTTTGTGGCGATCGGGTAACTTTAGCAGACGTGCGGCTTTTTACTACTCTATTCCGTTTTGATGCCGTTTACTACAGCCTGTTCAAATGCAATCTGCGCCGCATTCAGGATTACGAGCATTTGGGAGCTTATCTGCGCGACTTGTACCAGTTGCCAGGAGTTGCGGGTACTTGCGATTTGGAGGCTGTGAAGCGCGATTATTACGGCAATTTGTTCCCGCTGAATCCCGGCTGCATTATCCCCGCTGGACCCGATGTGGGGATTTTGCTCAAAGCTCACGATCGAGAAAAAGTCCCAAACAAATCTGGTGTTTGAACAGGTTGGCGCGGACTCGATCTTATTCTGGAATTTCACTTGTTGGCTGGTTTACTTCTTCGTCTTCAACTTCAAAATTAATTCGTTCGTAAATCTCTCTCAGCGGCATTTGAAATTCTACGGATTCTAGGGTTAATACAGATTCGTCTGAATCATATTCTGTTAATACCCATTTACCATTAGAGTTTTTTGCAAATTGTTCGATGTGATAGCTGTATTGGTCTATTAAAATGTATTCTCGAAATTCAGGGATTGAGCGATAGGCAAGAAATTTACCACCTCGATCGTAGTCTTTGGTTGAATTGGACAAAACCTCAACGATTACCAGAGGATTTGTGACAATTGTTTTGTTACTTCCTTGATAGACTGGTTCTCCTTGAATAACCATGATATCGGGATAGACGTAGCGGCGAGTTAGGGGTATCCACAGGCGCACATCATTGATAAATGTCTCGTAATTTTGACCATTCACAGTCAAGGGGAATTTGCGACAAAAATTCAGTGCGAGTTTGTTGTGGTTGGTTGTTCCGCCTGTCATTGGTACGATCGCTCCATCATGATATTCACTTTTGTCGATCGCAACTTCTTCTAATGCGAGATATTCCTCTGGCGTGTAGTAGCGTTTCTCAGTCTGCTGCTTTTTTTCTATGGCTGGTTTTTCTTGGGTTTGCATTGTCATTCCCTTCTGCTCTCAAGTGATTTTATAATAACATGAAATAAGTTATGTAGATGGCGCGATCGCGCCGGGACTCAGAAACCGGGTTTCTTACCCAAATCTCGGCGACGATGCCAAAAATATCGCATAAACCGGGTTTCTTGGATTAGGGTCGATATTGTTAATGCAAACTACAAAACTGCCGTATTCTTGATGATTAACTACTCCTCAACAGTTATATTTTCAAACAAGATAGGTTCAATTCGCTTCAATACTTCTTTAACTAAATCTTCTGGACATTCACCAATCAAACTTGCTTGCCTTGAGCGATAATCTTGCATAACGCAGTTGATCTGTCATAATTACACCTGTCACCACTTCACCTTCTGGAATGGGAACATAAAACGGATTTTTGCGTTGTGTGGTGCTAATAGGACAGACAAACACAAACCCCATTTTTCGGTTAAATTTAGTTTGACTCACAACCAGTGCAGGTCGAATACCCATTTGTTCGTGTCCTGCTTGAGGATCGAAATTGAGGCGAATGAAATGACCTCGTTCGGGGATATAGTTTACCAAACTTCTTCTCCTTCTGGTTTCCCCCAAGAGATTTCTTCGCTGGGTTCTATTTCGCCTGCTAATAATTCATCTAGGGTATATTTTGAAACTTTCTGATTTACAGGCTCTATGACCATTTTTCCATTTTCTATACTGCAAATTACTGAATCATCTGCTTTCAGGTTGAAAAATTTTACAATATAGTCCGGTATTGGCAAAGCTAAAGAATTACCCAAGTTGCTGATGTGTATTTTTGCGGTCATACATTTGCGATTTTAATGCTCAGGTTTATCTATCCTGATTTAGTGTTGTAAATATTTTAGAGTTGATCGCGCCGGGACTCAGAAACCGGGTTTCTTCTCCAAATCTTCGGTAGGATACCTAAATTGTCGCAGAAACCCGGTTTCTTTGCTCAGGGCGCGATCGCGTGAGGACTGTGAAACTGGGTTTCTTACCCAAATCTCGGTTAGGATGCCAAAATTATCGCAGAAACCGGTTTCTTGAATTAGGCGCGCGTGGAGCCTCAGAAACCGGGTTTCTTAACAAAATCTCGGTGAGGATGCCACAATTATCGCAGAAACCCGGTTTCTTGGAGGGTCGCGTGGGGACTCAAAAACTGGGTTTAGCTCGTTCCCAGACTCCTTCCTGGTAACGAGGACAGGCTTTTGCCCGAAACCAAAAAACCCAAGCACAGCCTATCTTTACAAATCTTTATCTGAAAGTTACCGATATATCGCGATATGTCGTATAGTAGAGAAAGTTGATTTTGGATTCACATATGTTTAGACACTTTCGTTTCCACTTTCCGGCACTTGTATCGGCAGGAGTCAGTGAAGAGGATCTATCGCTTATCAGTCATTGGTTCCAGCATGGCAAGGAACACGGCAAGCATCATGGCAAGCATCACGGCCCACACTTTGGGGATCAACCATTGGGTCGCGGGTGGGGAGATGAACACCGGACTCGTCGGGGTGACATCAAGTTCATCCTGCTGGAATTGTTATCCGAACACCCTGCTCATGGTTACGACTTGATCAAAAAAATGGAAACCCACAATAGCGGTTTCCGTCGTCTCAGTCCCGGCTCAGTATATCCAACACTCCAGATGCTGGAGGACGGTGGTTATCTAAGCAGCACACAGGAAGGCGGTAAGAAGATTTACACGATTACTGATGAGGGCAGACAACTCTTGGCAGAGCGTGCCCAACAGGAAACTTCAGGCTCTCCTTGGGATGCCTTCAAAACCGTAATGATGGGTAAGCCCCAAGAGTTTATTGAGTTGCGGAATGTGACAACAGAATTAGCTGCTGCTGTGATGCAAGTTGCTCGCAGTGGCAATGTTGAGCGAATCAATCGGGTGCGCGAGCTTTTAGAACAAGTTAAACGGGAAATTTACGGGATTCTTGCTGAGAAATAAGTGATATCAATTCCGGTTGCACCGGAATAACTGTTGACTGTTCGCTGTTGTACGTCCGTCGAAAAACACAATGATGGTTGACTGTTCACTGCCCTTCTCGATTCTACCAGGACGATGAAGCGCGGAATTGATATAACTGGTAAAATCAACCGGATTCGATGATGAAATTGCTCTGTGAGTGCGATCGGATATAACCACCGACAACACGGCAAGGTCGGACACGGCAATGCCGTTTCCCTACCCCAAAATAATCACGAACACTCCATCAGAGATGTAACCATCGCCCGATTAATTTTCGGGAAACGGCACGGCGCCGTGTCCTGACTGTGGGTAATAAGTGGTCAGTTTGCAGGCGAAACTGACCACTTATTAATCAACGTTATACCAATTCTCGCCTCCAGAAAGCAACAATGATGAGTGTAGGTTTGTTTACTGAAATATTGTGTAAGGTGCGTCGCTCAAAGATTGTGGATATTATTTAAGATTTAAGGGTGGCGACGCACCCGGAGCGATACTGTTGCATGAGTTTTGAGAATTAGTATTATTTATCGTTTCGCTAAATGTCCTGACTGTGATTTCCCGGCCTAAATCCTGAGCTAGTAAATCGATACCGTCAATAACTTGATTTGGCTCTGCCATACTCAAAACCTCATAGCATTTTTCCCGATTATCGGGACGATGTTGGAAATACTGAATCGCTCGATCGAGCGATTCCATAACTTGATAAGCTGCTTCAGCTTTGTCGATCGCCTCTTGGGGAATAGCACTCGCCAGCCTTTGCATAGCCAAGTCGATTAAATCTCTCGAATTTACCCGATCGCTCAACTGTCGATCGGCATTTGCCAACAACTGTTCTGCTATACTATCAATTTGATTCAAACACGGTAGCCATCATCCATCGGACACATAAAGTCAATATCCTGGCTCAACCGATATTCTCCGTGTTCCATACTTACCAGCGTTCCGCCGCCAAAATAAGCCCGACATTCCTGTAGAAATTCGACCTTCAAGTGGCTGAGTACAGTTAATATCTTTTGATGAATTTCGCGTTTAAACATTGCTTGAGAACTTACCCAATTTTCGGGATTTTTGGGCGAAAAACTGCTTCCCAGTTCCGCTATTAACCAAGATTGATGCTGTTGGCTGATTTGTTGAATAAAAGCCAGTTCCTCGGAGCTAGGTTTTCCCAAAACTCCCCAATAATTCCAGCCAGATTCGTAGCGGCATAGCATTTCCTTGAGAGTCAATTTTTTGACATCAGCAATTTGCCAGCAGATAGCTTGAAGAAATGGGAGTTCTGCGGGAACTTTAAATGCGGTTGCTATTTCTTGATTGTTCATCTGCTTTCGGCAAAAGCGAGGCAGAGCCTCTGGTTCTGCGTTACCAGGCAGAGCCTGGTAACGAGGAAATATATTCCAGTCCGCCTTTGCGGACTTTGTTTGTGGAGCATCCGAATTCTATTCGGCGGGTTCTATTCCGTAGGTTCCTAGCTTCCCGATAAAATCTCTTCGAGTGCTAATTTCAGCGTCGGATATTGATATTGAAAACCGCTAGCTAAAGTTTGTTTCGGCAACACTTTCTGCCCTTCCAAAACAAGTTTTGCCCCGTCTCCCAAAAGCATTTCTAAAGCAAAACCTGGCACCGGCAACCAAGAAGGCCGCTTTAAAACTTCCCCTAAAGTGTGGCACAATTCATTCATCCGCACCGGATTCGGTGCTGTCGCATTCAAAACTCCTTCAACTTGCGAATTTTGCAAAGCATACAGAATTAAATCAACCACATCCTCGCGATGAACCCAAGAAAACCACTGTTTCCCAGTGCCAATCGGGCCGCCTGCAAATAGTTTAAAAGCTGGCAGCATTTTTGCCAACGCGCCTCCCATTCCCAAAACTATCCCCAGCCGCAAAATTGCTAGCCGCGTTCCCGCATTTTTTGCAGGTTGGGCGGCTGCTTCCCAGTCTTTGCAAACTGCTGCTAAAAAATCGTTTCCCGCGAGGCTCGTTTCGTCAAACTCAGCGGTTTCGCTGGTTCCGTAATAGCCGATCGCCGATGCACTCACTAACACAGATGGTCTAGGATTAGCATTGACGATCGCCTCGACCAATTTTGCCGTCGTCAGTTTGCGACTGTCCAGAATTGCTTGCTGGCGCGCCTCTGTCCACCTTTCCTCCGCAATTGGAACCCCAGCTAAATTTACAACACCATCGCAGCCCGCGATCGACTTTTGCCAATCACCAGACTCCGCAGGAGTGTAGGCGACAACTTCCAAATTCGGATAAGCTGAAGCCGGAAAAACTCGGCCAGCCTTCGCCGCATCCCTGCTCAAAACCACAACTTGATGTCCCGCAGCTTGCAGCTTTTCCACCAGCCGACTACCTACAAATCCCGTTGCTCCCGCGATCGCTACTTTCATCTTTTACCCGCAATGCACATCAACAGTAGTTTAGACGATCGTCCAAACTTGTTTTGAATTATACAAAAATCAAGAGCAGCCTCGATCGCCTCCACACAAGCCAAGTGTATTTTCATTAAACTGATAAAGGACGCGAGGATTAAAAACAATGCCTGCAAAAAAACCAAAGCTTCTAATTGCTGCCGCCATCGTCGCAGCAGGTAGCGCCGCGGTCTACTTCTACTTCCAGGGTTTGAACAACAAAGTATTCAACCCTCAAGAGAGCGCCAAAGTTATACCTGACGAAGCCATGATGGCCGCGTTCATCTCCCCCAATCCCCAAGCGCTGTCACAGTTGCAGCGATTTGGCACCCCTGGGGCTCAAAAGTTGGTCGGCCTGGGTTTGAAGACCTTTCAAGAACAAAGCTTGGCAGGCACTCAAATCGACTTTGACAGGGACTTAAAGCCTTGGTTAGGGGGGGTGATGGTCGCTTTGTTGCCCCCGGATGCTGCGGCGAAAACAGAGCCTCCTAAGCTGCTGGTTGTAGTCAGCGTCAAAAATAAAATTAGCGCTTGGAATTTTGCGAATAAATTAAAATCTCAGCAAGGTGCAACTACTCAAGAAACCGAGTATAAAGGAGTTAAAATTTCTGAGATTGCAGAGCCAACCGGCAAGCGCTACAGTGTGGCTTTGCTGAACGACCAATTAGTGATGGCTCCTTTGAGAAAGCCTGTGGAATTGGCGATCGATACTTTTAAAGGAGAACCCTCCCTCGCCACCCAGCAGAGCACAACTAAGTTTTTTGCAGAGAGTGCTGGTGTCAAGAATCCGATCGCAACTGTTTATATTGCTGACTATCCTGCTGCAATTGAGCAATTGAAAGCTAATTTGCCCGCAGATATCCAGTTGCCTTGGACAGTGTTTTCGCAGTTCAAACAAGTTAAGTCTTTGGTAGCGGGAATTGGGGCGGACAGTGCGGGATTGAGGGTAAAAACTATCGCTCAGTTAGACCCTAAATTGGTGCAGCAAAATCCACAATTCGCATCGAAATTGTTACCCAGATTTCCCGGCGAAACTATTGCTTTAGTCGGCGGCAAGGGAATCGATCGAATTTGGTCGCAGGCGACAGCAGAGGCAAAAGATAGCCCGGAAGTTGACAGGGGAGTTCAGCAGGTGAGGGATAGTTTTAAGCGCTTGGATTTGGATGCGGATCGGGATGTTTTTGGTTGGATGAACGGGGAATTTGCGATCGGGGCGATCGGTTCGGATCGAGGTATTTTGTCTCAGTTGGGGATGGGGGCGGCGATGATTTTTGAAACGAGCGATCGCCCCGCGGCAGAAGCAACCCTGAAAAAACTCGATGCGATCGCCAAAAGCAATCCTACAGTCAGCGTCGCCCCTCGAACCGTTGAGGGCAAAGAGGTTACGGAGTGGCAAATACCCCAGCAAGGAACGTTATTCGGGCACGGTTGGCTGAATGAAAATGCTGTGTTTGTAGCTTTCGGCGGGCCTTTAGTCGATGCGATCACTTCGACGCCACCGCAACCGCTAAGCAGCAGTCCGAGTTTTCAGGCGATCGCCACTTCTTTACCGCAGGCCAACCAAGGTTACTTTTACATAGATATGGAAAAAACCATGTCTTGGGCTAACCGTTACTTGCTAGCAGTACAGCCAAATTTAGTTTCGCCGCCCGTCGCTGAATTGCTCAATTCTCTCCGAGGAGTTAGCGTAGCCACAGTTTCGACAGAACCGACAACTGCTCAGCTTGAGATGCTTTTTGCCTTGAAATCTAACAATTAGGGAATTGGGAATTGGTAATTCTTCCTTCTCTCCTTCTATGCGTTAAACCCCTGACATTGCTTCACGGCCGGACTTGCTTCTGACAAAAAAAGTTGACAAAAAAAAAGTTGCTGCCTCTCTAGGGAGGGCAGCTACTCAAATAAAGCATCTTAAAGTCTCTCAAAACTTCAGAATTAACCTTCAGACATTCCTGATTTATTCGGCAATTGCAAATCATCCGGATCTACATAGTGACAAACTGCTTTGTCCATGCAAATCAATGCCCAGCCGGATTTATCAATGCTCATCAACTTGTAAGAAGCGGGCTGAATAAAGAAACCTTTGTGGTTGCGGGTTGCTGGCTTGATGTTAACGTGGCTTTCAGTGCTCATGTCTTTACAACTCCTAGTATTATGGTAGTGAAGTATGAAAACCGCTGAGCGGATTTGTCAATCGTCTAAGTTTTCAAATACTAGCACTGACTTCCTGAGTTTTCCATAAAGTTATTTATTGATTTATTACGATGTCGTAATAAACCGCAAAGCCGATTCCCTCGATCCCCGCCCAAAAATCGACTTGTTTGAGCGGTTACGGCTCAAACAGCCACTGCTTAACGCGGGTGAGACTCTTCCAGTCCGGTTTTCGGCTTAATCCTTCTTCAAAGTTTTTTTTAACTTCGTCTAGTAACTCTTCCGAAGCCATCAGGAGTTGCTGAGCGACTTCTACGTGGGGGCGCACTCCTTTCTCTTTGAGGTCGAGGATCGCGACTGCGAGGTTGATGCGAGCTTGGGGGTCGTGAGGGTTCAATTTAACGGCGGTTTTGGCTGCCTTTTGAGCCGGTGCGGGTTTATTTTCCAACAGGTAGAGCCACGCGAGGCTAGCCCAGGCATTGCCATTTTTGGGAGCTTTCTCGCACACTTCTTTAAACACGGGAATCAGATTAGCAGGGGCTTCGCCAGCTTGGTAGCGATCGAAACCATCTTTAAACAATTCTTCAGGGGTCATTCGATTTTGGATTTTGGATTTGAGATTTTAGATGGGAAAGAGCATTGGGTGCGGGACGCAGCAAGGCAGTCCGAGGCATTCTCAGCAATTAGCAATTACCAATCCCCAATGCCCTATTTTCCAATTTATGTAGAAAAAGAACTGCCACAGCCGCAAGTTTGAGTTGCGTTGGGGTTAGTAAACTGAAAGCCGCCGCCGATCATGGCATCGCTGAAATCGAGAACCAAACCGTAGAGATAAAGAATGCTCTTGCGATCGCACACTACCTGGAAACCGTCGTAGTCGAACACCTCATCGTCCGCTTTCACAGTGCTGGGGTCTGCGAAATCCATCACGTAAGACATACCAGAGCATCCGCCCTGGCGCACCCCTACGCGCAAGCAGAGGTCTTTACCTTGTTTTTCTCTCAGAGCTAAAACTTGACGGATAGCAGAGTCCGTCATTTGAATGCCCCGCTTTTGTGAAATGGCTTGAGTCATAATTGCCGAACTCCTGAGACTGTCTAATGCTAAGAGTTTAATCTTATCTATCCATTGTACAGCCATTCGCCAGAAGGCATTCGGTTAGATGCTGAGGCTGAATCTCGAGCTTTGAATTTTTAATTCCCGTGGAGCCTAGTTCCCAAGCTCGATGTCCTCTCCCCCTATAGGGTTTATGATTGAGAAGCAGCGGTTGACCGGCTACGGGCACCGCAACAATGCTTCACCCAACGGGCTTACTCTATGGCAGCGCTGAATCGCTCTACTCTTCGTCGGCTACAAAACTTACCTCAAATTCCCAGCGTGTGGGAGGGCGACCGCCGACCCTTATCTAATGCTGACTCGCACCTGATGATAGAGGACGATGACGTTCTAGAAGGCGGGGGCGAGTGCATTCTCTGGGTGGATGGCTCTGAAGGCGTCGTGAGGGCTATGGACATGATAGGCCCAGATGCCGGCCCAGAGGCGATCGTCCGGGCTCTACTGCGGGCAATGGAACATCCCCAAAGTCCGGGTCCAGCAGTCCGCCCCCAAAAAATAGTAGTCAAAAACCGAGAAATTCAATTTTATCTGCGGGGCGTACTTCAAGATTTAGGCATTTCCATTGACTACGTGCCGGAATTGCCCCTAATTGACGAAATATTTCGCGGCATGGAAGAGGTGGCGATCAACAGACCTCCTGAGTTGCCCCCTCAGTATGCTGAAGTTTTAATGGAAAAAGCTGCTCAAATTTGGCACGATGCTCCGTGGCGGACTTTGAGCGAACACCAAATTATATCTATTGAAATCAATCAGTGGGATGTCGCCAGCCTCTACGTGTCCGTATTGGGGCAAGGCAGAATGGATTACGGAGTTTTGCTGTACCGTTCTCTAGAATCCTTGAAGCGGTTTCGAGAGCGAGTCGTCAACGATGAATCTTTTGAAAATTTAGAACAGGCTTTTTTAGGGCAAGACTGTTTGTTTCTCACCTTTGAAAGTGTCGCCGATATTGATGAGGACGACGAAGAAGAAATTGATTTAGCGGATTTGCCTCCATCGGAAATTGAACCGAATTTTGGCAACCTCCATCCTTTAGAAGGATTGCGATCGATTCTTTACGAAGAAGAAGCCCTCACGATGTTAGTTGCTCTCGAAGCATTTCACCGCTTTTTCCGCAACGGCCGCCGGAAATTGGGAGCAGAGACGTTTCCCAGTCTTAGCAGCCGCTACCGCATCCCTGTTCCGCAGCCTGACGGAGAAATTCAACAGGTATCCGTTAAAGTTTCGACGATGCCCGAGGTGTCCGACGAATTATTAGAGATGCTCGGTGATGACGATGATGATGACGAGGATGATGAATTTGAAATGCCGCTGCTGCGGGACGATTTGGTGCCGCAAAATTCATTTTTGAGTCTGGGCGTCGTACCTTGGGGAACGGTAGAATTTCTGCGGGCAACTGCCCAGTTTCACCAAGGTGCAGAAATTGATATTAATACCGCCGGAGACGGTTTGCCGGTGGTGATGATCCAAACTTCTCATCCGAAGGCGAAAACTATGATTCAAGATTTGAAAGAAGCTGGAGGAGTGAAGGCAATTTGTTTTAATCCGGGCGAAGATCCTTTTCAAGATGAGCAATACGACTTGGGTATTTTGCAAGCTAAAAATGGGGATCTGTATTTGTTTGGGGAGTTTAATGAAAACGATCCGGTGCATCAGGAAGCTCGCCAAAAGTGGGAGCGCCGCTGTAAATTAACGAACGGTTGGTGCGGTTTGGTGATTGCTAAAGGCTTGATGGGTGCTTCTCGCGGTCAGCCTCAGTTTAAGGATATGGTTGCTTTATTTGAGGTGCGCTGGGTGTCTGCTAAAGACTTGGGAATTGGGCCTCTTCAGTTGATGCCAATGTTTTAAAGTTAGTTGACAGTTGACAGTTGGCAGTTGGCAGTTGGCAGTTGGCAGTTGACAGTTGGCAGTTGGCAGTTGGCAGTTGACAGTTGACTGTTGACAGTTGGGAGTTGGTAGTTGGCAGTTGGCAGTTGCTTGGGACTGCTAATAACTAATAACCACTAACCAATAACATTATTCAACAGTCAACAATCAACTGTCAACTGTCATTTTTTTAAATTTTTAATTATTCAGGAGAATGATGTCAAATTATACTCAAAAGCGAGAAGTGTTAGTCGCCCTTGATGCTGAATTCGCGGAGAAAATAGACCAGCTTACTGATGATTGGACGGAGGCGATCGAGCAAGCTCTCCGTCTCTGGTACGCTAAGCAAATAGAAGATAAGTTGCGGAAGTTTTATCAAAACCGCAGCCAAGAAGATATTGAGTTTGAGGAAGAATGGTTTAATTTGGTAGAGGAACAGATAGAAGAAACATGGAGCAGCGATGGACTCTAACTCAACAGCGAACACTTATCCTCGCCAAGGTGAGATTTACCTTTCAAGAGCTTTGCGTCAGTTAGGAGATACAAAAAAAAGACCTGTAGTTGTGGTTTCTCCCGATATCCGCAACGAGTTTACCGATTCTGTCATTGTTGTTCCTTTCACCAGTAACCTTGCAGGAGTAGAAAATCCTACTCGCGTCTTGATTCCTGCGGGTGAGGGAGGATTGCAAGCTGATTCTCTAGCTGTATGTGAAAACGTTTCTGCTTTGCGACAGACATTTCTAGAACAAGGCCCTTACGGTCAACTTAGTGCCGATGTCCTAGCAAGAATTCAGAGGGGTATACAAGTGTCGATCGGCATTTACGAACTTTAATAATATTTCTGATATTCTAAATTTTGTTACAATCTGTAAAAATACTGGAAAGGATAGGTAAAATGCGGGTTGCGATCGCAGGTGCGGGACTGGCTGGAATGACCACAGCAGTCGATTTAGTGGAGGCCGGCCACGAAGTAGAAATTTTTGAATCCCGCCCCTTTGTCGGCGGCAAAGTCGGCAGTTGGGTAGATCCCGACGGCAATCACGTTGAAATGGGTTTGCACGTCTTCTTCGGCTGCTATTATAACTTATTTGCCCTGATGAAAAAAGTGGGAGCTTTTGACGATTTGCTCCTCAAAGAACACGTCCACACTTTTATCAATCGAGGCGGCGAAACCGGTTCTTTGGATTTTCGTTTTCCCGTGGGTGCTCCTTTGCACGGATTGAAGGCATTTTTCACGACATCTCAGCTATCCGTACAAGACAAAATTCAAAATGCGATCGCCCTGGGAACTAGCCCGATCGTCCGCGGTTTGATAGACTTTGAAGGAGCGATGAAAACTATCCGCGATTTGGATAAAATTAGCTTTGCTGACTGGTTCCGCAGCCAAGGTGGCAACCAAAACTCGCTCAAAAGAATGTGGAATCCGATCGCCTACGCACTGGGTTTTATCGACACTGAAAATATTTCAGCCCGGTGTATGTTGACAATCTTTCAATTCTTTGCATCGAAAACCGAAGCCTCTGTCATGCGGATGCTAGCTGGTTCTCCCAACGAATATTTGCACAAACCAATTGTGGAATATTTGGAAAAGAAAGGAGCAAAAATTTACACGCGGCGCAGAGTCCGAGAAATTCAGTTTGAAGAAGGCGAAAAAACCAGCGTGACAGGCTTGCTAGTAGCTAACGGCGAAACGGAAGAAACTATTACCGCAGACGCTTACGTTTTCGCCTGCGACGTGCCGGGAATTCAGAAAATATTGCCCCCAGCTTGGCGCAAATGGTCAGAATTTGACAACATTTATAAATTAGATGCGGTGCCGGTCGCTACAGTACAATTGCGGTTCGACGGTTGGGTAACGGAACTGGAAGACGAAGCCAAGCGCAAACAGTTGAGCCACGCTGTAGGAATCGATAATTTGCTATATTCAGCAGATGCAGATTTTTCTTGTTTTGCAGATTTGGCGCTGACAAGTCCCAAGGATTATTATAAAGAAGGACAAGGTTCGCTGTTGCAGTTGGTGCTGACACCGGGAGATCCGTTTATTAAACAAAGTAATGAGGCGATCGCCCAACACGTACTCAAGCAAGTTCAGGATTTATTCCCCTCAGCGCGGGAATTAAACATGACTTGGTACAGTGTAGTTAAGCTCGCTCAATCTTTGTATCGCGAAGCACCGGGAATGGATGTTTTCCGCCCCGCTCAAAAAACGCCGATCGCCAATTTCTTTCTAGCAGGAAGTTACACTCAGCAAGACTACATTGATAGTATGGAAGGAGCGACACTTTCAGGCCATCAAGCGGCTAAGGCAATTCTCGAAGCTTACAGCCATTAGTCATTATTCCTCTCTCGTTTTCTCTCGTTCCCAGGCAGAG
>NZ_JAUBRJ010000067.1:0-20431 GCF_036701805.1 Microcoleus sp. N3A4 | reverse complement strand
CCTGGGAATACCTATCAGGAGGCTCCGCCTCCAGTATTTAGACAGAAAACGCGAGGCAGAGCCTCTAGAAATGCGTTCCCAGGCAGAGCCTGGTAACCAGAAAGCTTACAGTCATTAGTCATTAGTCCTCTCTCGTTTTCTCTAGTTCCCAGGCAGAGCCTGGGAATACCTATCAGGAGGCTCCGCCTCCAGTATTTAGACAGAAAACGCGAGGCAGAGCCTCTAGAAATGCGTTACCAGGCATAGCCTGGGAACCAGAAATCTAAAATCTAAAATCTAAAATCTAAAATCGCATGACTGATTGGTTAGAACACAGCGTCCAAGTAGAAGTGGCAATTCCCATCGAATTAGCGTGGCAACTCTGGTCAGATTTAGAGCAAATGCCGCGCTGGATGAAGTGGATCGAATCAGTTCGGGTTCTCGAAGACAACCCGGAATTATCGCGCTGGAAACTCGCAACTGGCGGGTTAGAATTTAGCTGGCTTTCTCGGATTCTCAAATTAGTGCCGAATCAGATAATTCAGTGGGAATCGGTAGACGGTTTGCCAAATCGGGGTGCGGTAAGATTTTACGATCGCAAAAACAGCAGCATTGTCAAACTGACA
This sequence comes from Microcoleus sp. N3A4, assembly GCF_036701805.1. Taxonomy (NCBI): domain Bacteria; kingdom Bacillati; phylum Cyanobacteriota; class Cyanophyceae; order Oscillatoriales; family Microcoleaceae; genus Microcoleus; species Microcoleus sp. N3A4. The sequence continues at coordinate 19,826 of NZ_JAUBRJ010000067.1, read as the reverse complement.
GTAGCTTATGGAGTTCCCGGCTGGCTGGCAAAATTGATGGACAATTCATTTCTAGCGCGAGTAGTTGAATCGACTCTTATGGCTGACTTGGAAAGGTTTAAAGAGTATGCTCTGAAAGTTAAGGCGACATCTTAAATTATGAGGATTAAAGTCATGAATACTAACCAGTTTGCAGTCATGACTTCAGTCCTTTAATTTCTAATACCAATTCTCGCCTCCAGAAAGCAAAAATGATGAGTGTGGGTTTATTTGCTGAAATATTGTGTAAGGTGCGTCGCTCAAAGATTGTGGATATTATTTAAGATTTAAGGGTGGCGACGCACCCGGAGCGATACTATTGCATGAGTTTTGAGAATTAGTATAATTTATGACTTATGCACCCGAACAAAGAAACCGGGTTTTTGAACCGAGATTGAAAGTTTGAAGCAAATATTTTGGTGAAAAACCCGGTTTATGGTCGCCCGTCCGTCCAAGACTATAATTGTAACGCGAGAGTCGATCGCCCTTTTGCCTCAGTATCATAGAGAGATGCTGCTGATTCCTTCTCGCTTCAGTTATGAGTTACTGCCTAAACCCCACCTGTCAAAACCCGCAAAATGCCGATCGTACCCAATTCTGCCTGAATTGCGGCTCCAAACTGTTGCTGAGAGAGCGTTACCGCGCCATCAAACCCCTCGGGCGCGGCGGTTTCGGCCGCACTTTTTTAGCAGTAGACGAGGATAAACCCTCAAAACCGCGCTGTGCAATTAAACAGTTTTTCCCCCTATCCCAAGGTACCAGCAGCAGCGAGAAAGCAGCAGAATTATTCAACCGAGAAGCGGTGCGGCTGGACGAATTGGGGAAACACCCGCAAATTCCCGAATTGCTGGCGCACTTTCAGCAGGAACGCTATCAGTATTTGGTGCAGGAATTTATAGAAGGTCAGAATTTACAGGAAGAGTTATTGCGGACTGGGCCTTTCAGCGAAAGTCAGATTCTCAGTCTGCTGAAGGATTTATTGCCAGTATTGCAGTTCGTGCACGATCGCAGTGTAATTCACCGAGATATTAAACCGCCAAATATTATCCGCCGCCGCATTTCTCAAACTCCCATCCTTTATACTTACCCCACATTAACCGGGGAATTAGTTTTAGTTGATTTTGGCGCTGCAAAAGTTGTGGAGGGTTTGAGAGAAACCGGTACAGTCATCGGTTCTCCCGAATTCGTCGCGCCGGAACAAATTAGAGGTCAAGCGGTTTATGCCAGCGATTTGTACAGTTTGGGAGTAACTTGCATTTATTTGCTGACTCAAATATCTCCTTTTGATTTGTTTGATATCAATCAGGATGCTTGGGTTTGGCGAGACTTTTTGAAGGTTCCAATCGATCCGAAATTAAGTCGCATCCTCGACAAAACGATCGAACCGAGTCTCAGTCGCCGCTACAAATCTGTAGCTGAAGTCTTGAACGATTTGCAGCCGCAGTCGGCGGCGCAGGTTCCGACTCCGGCGGCCCCTGCTATTTCCGTACCGCAGAGGATGCCTGCGGTGCAGAATGCAGTGCCACCAACGGTTGCAGGCACAATTATACCTGTGCCGCGGATGCAGCGGGTTGTACCCGCACGCGCGCCCACTTGGAGGTGTGTTCATACTCTGGTGGGGCATTCCAATGCTGTTACGTCGGTAGCTTTCAGTCCAGATGGCGCGACTTTAGCTAGCGGGAGTGAGGACAAGACGATCGAGATGTGGAAGTTGGATGCGGGTAAGCGGTGGTACACTCTTACGGGTCATTCTGACTGGGTGACTTGTGTGGCGTTTAGTCCTGATGGCGCGACTTTGGCTAGTGGCGGCCGGGATAAAACAATTCAAATTTGGGATTTGAATAAGGGTAAGTGGTGGTACGCTTTGCGGGGTCACGAGGACAGGGTTTATGCTGTGGCTTTCAGTCGGGACGGTCAGGTTTTGGCTAGCGGCAGTCGGGACAAGACTGTGCAGTTGTGGAATTTGAATAAGGGAAGGCGGATGTCGGCTTTGACTGGTCACTCTGGCGGGGTGGAGGCGGTGGCTTTTAGTGCTGGCGGGGAGTTTTTGGCTAGCGGCAGTCGGGACAAGACTGTGCTGTTGTGGGATTGGCAAAATGGTCGATCGATTTGTACTCTGGCGGAGCACGGGGATTGGGTGCGGGCGATCGTTTTTGCTGCAAACTCCCCCAACTCCCTTGCCGGCCCGACCCCCCCCAGCCCCCCCTTGGTAAGGGGGGGAGTAGCAGAAGGATTGATTTTGGCGACGGGGAGTCGGGATGGTACGGCGAAGCTGTGGCGGGTGGACGCACAGGGGCGAGGGACGCTGTTGCGGAGTATGAGGGACAATTCTGGGGATGTTTTGTGTGTGGCGTTCAGTCCCGATGGTCGGGTTTTGGCGACGGGGAGTCGGGATGGCACGATTTATTTGTGGGATGCGGGTACGGGGGGTTTGCTGGAAATTCTGACGGGCCACGCGGGGGAGGTTTTGGCGGTGGCGTTTAGTGCTGATGGGGGGAGTTTGGCTAGTGGTGGGGGCGATCGAACTGTGAAGATTTGGCGGGGGATGGGGAGTTAAGGGCGATGTCAAGAGTGCCCGCCTAAAAAATCTCATATTTATGCTTGACAGGCGATCGAAGGTTGTGCTACATTAGGAATTCGTGAGGACGCATAGCTCAGTTGGTTAGAGCACTACGTTGACATCGTAGGGGTCACTGGTTCGAGTCCAGTTGTGTCCATACTTAAAACCCGCCCACAAAGCGGGTTTTGTTGTTTCTACAACTTGTTTCTACAACCAAACTGCTAGATTTGGCATTCTCAATTAGGAATGACAGAATATGTCTAGGTCAGAGATTTAGTACAGTCGCCACGTTTCGTCGAGGCTTTTGCTCGGCAGTTGCACAGTTTGCATGAGTTCGGTGTTAAAGAAACGCTAGCCCGATTCTCGCAGGCACCATCCCCATCCGCGAACAAAGCGCAAGCAAGCAGAACAAGAACGAAAACAAATGTTAGAATGCGAGCACCTTACACAGTCCGAAACAGAAGCCGCGAACCGGATTAAAGACGAATTTGTAGCGGTGCTGTCCCATCAGTTGCGATGCCCGTTTGCTTAAACATTGAATGGCTGAGGTTTGGCGCATACTATATATTAGGACTTACGCACCAAAAGCCTAAAACCTCGATCCCCCCTTTTTTAGGGGGGAACAGTCAAAGTCCTTAAAAAGCGGGGCTAGGGGGATCTCTGCGTAAGTCCTGTACATCTTGATTCCCTAACAATAACTGGCAGAATAGGTAAATAGGCAGGACTAACCGCAATGAATGTAGAGCGTACAAACTCCTTGAATCATCCAGAAGAACTTACTGTAAATTTTTCTCAAGAGCTATGTACAGAGTGCCAAGCAATTGAAGCACGATTTGCGGCGATCGTAGATCGCATGGCTGAGGCATTCATTTCTATTAATTCAGAGTGGCACTGCACCTATGTCAACCATAAAGCAGAGCAGCTTTTAAACAGAAACCGGCAACACCTGATCGGCAAAAATATATGGACTATATTTTCGGTCGATCTTACATCTGAGCTATATAAATATTGTCATCGAGCGATCGCAACGCCAACTGCAATCGAGTTGGAAGAACACTACCCCTCACTCAACAAGTGGTTGAGAATTCGCCTCATCAAGAGTGAAGATGGCTTACTTATTTACTTCCAAGATACTACTGAAACATCTGAAGTCGATCGACAATTAAAAGCCGAAATCGCCAAGTCCCAGCAGGTGGAAGCCACTCTTCAGAAAGAACAGGACTTTTTGAAGGCAATTCTAAACAACGTTCAAGCTGGCATTGTGGCTTGCGATGCCGATGGCATATTGACGGTATTTAACCAAGCAGCTAAAGATTTTCATGGATTACCTCCAAAGCCATTACCACCCGGTCAATGGGCCCAATATTATGACTTGTATTTGCCAGACGGCAAAACACGCATGAATACAGAGGATGTTCCCCTGTTCAAGGCATTGCAAGGACAGAACGTTCGTGATGTGGAAATGATGATTGTTCCGCAGCAGGGAACTGCGCGAATGCTGTTAGCAACTGGACAGGCAATTATTGCCGCAAACGGCGAAAAACAGGGTGCAGTTGTCGTGATGCACGACATTACACAGCGCAAGCAGGCAGAAACTGCTCTGCGTGAGGGTGAAGCGCAATTATCGAGCATCTTCCAAACTATTCCTGATGGGATCACCATTCTAGATTCTACCGGACAGATTATTGCGGCAAATAGGGCAGCAGAGAGGATTTTAAGATTGACTCTCAGCGACATTGTGGAGCGAGGCTATAACGATCCCTCCTGGTTCATTACAACCGTGGAGGGTCATCCTTTCCCAAAAGATGAACTGCCGTTTGCGAGGGTGATGCAAACTGGTGAGCCTGTTTATAATATTGAACATGGCATTAGCCATGCCGATGGAACTCGCACGATTCTCTCGATCAATGCTTCCCCTTTGTTTGACCCAGAGGGACAAATTATCAACATCATTGCTGCTTTCAGCGACATTACTGAACGCAAGCAAACCGAAGACGAACGAGTACAGCTTGTTAAAGAACAGGCAGCCCGTGCTTTAGCAGAGAATTCTCAGGAAAAATCAGCATTTTTAGCGGAAGTGAGTGCTGTCCTTTCCTCTTCGCTAGACTACGAACAAACTCTCCAAAGCGTTGCAAAGCTGGCAGTTCCTTATTTTGCAGATTGGTGTAGTGTCGATCTGTTAAATGACGATCGCACGATCTGTCGGGTTGCAGTTGCTCATTCAGATCCCGAAAAAGTGAAGTTTGGTTGGGAGTTGGCTCAACGCTTTCCCAGACAACTCGATGAGGCGTATGGCATTTCTCAAGTCATGCAAACAGGACAGGTTGAAATTGCCATTGAGATTACAGATGAACAGTTAGTTGCGGCAGTGCCGAATGCTGAATACCTGGAAATCATACGTGGAGTTGGGTTAAAGTCCTGCATCATTGCACCGCTACAGGCACGCGGGCGCGTGTTGGGTAGCATTACGTTGGTGTTTACTGAATCCGATCGCCGCTATTGCCTGGAAGACATTGCTCTGGCTGAAGATTTGGCTCAGCGAGCAGCGATCGCCATTGATAACGCTCGTCTCTATAATGAAACACAACAAGCGAAATTAGCCGCCGAACTCGCTGCTAACCGGACGGCTCGACTGCTGGCGGTGATGACAGCTTTGTCGGAATCGCTAACCTCGGCTCAAGTGGCTCAGGTGATTGTTCAACAGGGAATGTCCGCACTGGGAGCAAGTTGTGGTTTGGTTGCCGTATTAAACAAGGATGCAAGCGAACTGGAGATTATTCAAGCGATCGGGTATGAGCACGTAGGAGAATTTCAGCGCAGTTTTTCGATTCATGCGCCCTATCCTCTCGCACAAGCCGTGCGAACTGGGCAACCTGTTTGGTTAGAAACCATCGAAAACCGAATTGCCCGTTATCCTGATTTAGCTGAAGCTTATGCCAAGGTTGGTTCAGAAGCCTGGATTTCAGTACCATTGTTGATTGAAGGACAAGCCGTTGGTGGACTGTCGCTGAGTTTTTCGACCGTTCCCCAGCTTTGTGAGAGCGATCGGGCTTTCGTTTTGGCACTGGCACAGCAGTCGGCGCAGTCGATCGACCGAGCACGGCTCTACGAGTCAGAATCGCAAGCACGGGCACAATCCGAAGCAGCTAACCGAATTAAAGATGAGTTCTTAGCTGTCTTGTCGCACGAATTGCGAACTCCGTTGAATCCTATTCTGGGTTGGACTCGGCTGCTGCGAAGGGGAACCCTGGATTCTGGTAAGACGGCGGTAGCTCTCGAAACGATTGAACGCAACGCCCAGTTGCAAGTTCAACTGATTGAGGATTTGCTGGATATTTCTCGCATTCTGCAAGGCAAGCTGAGTTTGAACTCTACTCCTATTAATTTGAAAACAACGCTGACAGCCGCGATCGAAACAGTTAGTTTAGCCGCTGAAGCGAAGAACATTCAAATTGAAACTCAGCTAGAACCGAATGTGGGCGATGTGTTAGGAGATGCTACCCGATTGCAACAGGTTGTCTGGAATTTGCTCACCAATGCCATTAAGTTCACCCCAACTGGAGGTAGAGTTGAAGTTGAGTTAAAAACGATTGATTCCTCTGCTCAAATTCAAGTCAGGGATACAGGGAAAGGAATTAAGCCAGAATTTATTCCCTATGTCTTTGACACATTTCGGCAAGCCGATAGCAGTATTACGAGAACATTTGGTGGGTTAGGGCTGGGATTAGCGATCGTGCGTCACATCGTTGAGCTACATGGTGGAACTGTCAAAGCCGAAAGTTTTGTAGAAGGACAGGGAGCAACATTTACTGTCACATTTCCCTTATTAGCCAGAAACAATGAGGCAAACAGCGATCGCAAGGAAAATCTATCACTCAATGCTCACACTTCACCCTTGGCTAGATTATGTATCCTAGCAGTCGATGACGAACTAGACAATTTAGAGTTAGTTCAATGTATCTTGGAGCAAGCGGGAGCCACCGTGATCTCTGTATCTTCAGCAACAGATGCGCTACAACTACTTAATGAATCTAAGCCAGATGTTTTGATTGCTGATATTGGAATGCCACAAATTGATGGCTATAAGTTGATTCGTCAAATCAGACAACTATCGACACAGGAGGGAGGAGAGATTCCCGCGATCGCACTTACTGCCTGTGCCGGAGACATCAATCAGCAGCAAGCACTAGATGCTGGCTTTCAAAGGCATCTTTCCAAGCCGGTTGAGCCGGAAATGTTAGTGCAGACAATTGAGCAATTGCTCGATCCAATTGGGATAAGCAGAGCATTAAACATCTCCGCAAATTAAGCTTCAGCTACCTCGGTACAAGGATTTCAAGTTGATTATGGGAGATGTCTTTTGAGTATAGTCTGGGAAAATGTCATGAATTGAAGCGATCGACAGACGCATAGCTCAGTTGATTAGAGCACTAAGTTGACATGGTAGGGGTCACTTTTTAAAGTCGAGTTGCGTCCATCAAAAGGAACCAGAGTTTACGAGTCCGGTTTCCCTGGGATGGCTTTTGCTGTGGTGGGATAGAAAAGGGCAACTTAGTCCGAACATACAATTGATTAGCTATCACTCTTATGGAAATATCTATGAATCCATAATGTGAAAACAATCCTTAGATGCGAGTTCCGCTAATTGGACTCGCAAATCCTTGCGAAGATTCTTCTGCTGCCTGTTAGTTAATCCAGCGGGTACAGATTTCTCATCCAGTCCTGTGATTCCAGAATGACCATCAGCACCAGGGCTACAATCTCTAACAAGCTCACCCTCTATTTCCTGAAAACGGTAAACCCATATAACCTTTAACAAATTAGGATATACGCATTCCCCAGAATTTGCTTGAATTTTACAGATTTCATTAACTTTGAGACGAAGAACTAATTTTCGAGGCGAGTTTTCTGAAAGGAATTTGTAAGCTTGTTCAGGTGTTGTAAGAGAGTCTACCCAAACGCTCAGGTGGGGTGGAACTGATTTTTTATCATCTGACGACAGAATAAATTCCTCCTCCAATTGGATCGCTAAGATATTGCCCTTTTCTGCAAAGTCTTTAGGCGGTCGAGCGAGTCTCAGGACACCATACGCATCGGGGAGTGGAGTTAAATTATATCCAACTGAATCCATTCTGAAGAACAACTTATTCGATAAAGAGCGAAGCTTTGTCCAAAATATCACCCGAAAAACCCTGATCGAGCGTCGTATCTTCTCCCCACACTTCTCCCGTGTTTCTGTTACGGTAGAAAAATTCTATCTCACCAGTGCCAAAAATCTCACACTCTAAGTAGTGTTCAGATTTTGACCAAGTGTACATAAAATTATTTTTTGAACCTGGACAAGCATCTGGAACCTCCAACCACAGTCCTCTTGCTTGAAATAGACTTGTGAGTCTTTCCCACACAGACCAGGATAAATTGAGAACTCTTTCCGAAAATTCTGTCTCTCCTGTTACTCTTGCTTCTTTTTTTAGTGAGTCAATATATACCCGAAGATTTTGATAACGTTGTTGCTGAGGATGGATAGCCTCAACTTTTTTAGGTGTACGGGGTAAATTTTTTGACAAATCACTGCTTGGAGATGACAGAAATTTACCACGCCGTTCTTTTGGAGCACTTTTAATAAAATTAGCTTGATGGCCAACAGGTTTAGCCAATTCGTACACAGCTATTTCGCGACTGAAGTCTCTGACCTTATCCTCATCAATGTTCTTAAGCTGCTCAGCATAAATTCTCGAACCCATATTTATCTGCGTTCGGGGGGAAAGCGGATAATATTTTCTAACTTCAGCATTCCCAGACTCAGCGGAGCTCTGTGCTAATGAAGGAACGTATTGAATCATTCGGACAGGAGTGGAAGAAGAGCTTTTCGGAGATGTTTGGAGCGTTGTTAAAAAAATTGGTTTTTCTTCTTGTTCGGCTTCCTTCAATGAAGATGTAATCATAGTCATAAGCTTTACCCTCTCCGCTTCCAAATATTTGTCTGGATTTTTTTATCAGTTAAATCAGCAAATGCCTGTACAGTCCATTCATGTGCCACATCAAACCAATTTTGCATTAAATCCAAAGAGCTATATTTGCCAATTCCCCGAACACTTAATTCAAAAAAAAGAGTGGGATGGTTGTCAGCAAGTCCATTCCTGATCAATATATGTAATCTGCCAAATTCTTCTGGCAAATCAAATCTCGTATCCCAATGAATATATTGAGGTTTTGGAAGAAATCTCTCTAGACTGTTCTGCCATTTAAAGTCAGGAAAAATTTTGCCGATGTCCTCAAGAGTTTCCCATGCTTCTCCTTGTGAAATTTGATTGACATAAGTTAGTTCATATTGACGTATCTGAATTGTACCTAGCTCCCCCTCTTGTAGAAAAGCATTAAAGCTTTCAAAATGACCTTGAAATGCTTTAATAACGCTGTCATATCTAGGATACTCACTATTTGGACTAATTTTTCTCCAGTTATGAATCAGCCGATCTCGCTGGATTTGGACAACCTTTGTGTCATCAGAGCTAATGAACCATACTCTGGGCAAATAAGGAATATCACTTTCTTCCAGCATAGTTTCAATAACCTGATTATTGAAAACTTCTACCTTTGGTGGTAGGGGATCAACCTCGTAGCAAAACGGGTAGTCCGGTTGAAACCTCTGCCATAAGAAGCCGATATGGGGAGTCAGTAAGGCTTCGATAGGGTCGAACAAAACACTGCAAACCACCTCATTAACAGGTGGTTTCTCATAAGATAGTAATTGCCTGCTGTCTACGCCTAATGTCACGCTGCCTCCTGTGGTTTCCTGACAAAACTACTCCTTAGATTTATAGTCTAATATTCAGTCTAACTCAGTATGAACCACGTTGCTCAATCGTTAAGATAACGTTGGCTCCGATCGGCTATCCTCGCCGACCATGCTCTTTGTCCCGGGCGAACAGGGCTATCAGCTTTTCCGGTTGAGACTGTTGATGCCAAACCATCCAAGTTTTAAGAGCTGAGGTTTTTGGTGTTCCATCGCCTCTACAAAACTCATAAAACACCGCAGACATCACCCGTCTACCCACAACGCTGGCACACCTTAAACCCCGGCCCACACTTGGGACACTCCTACAGTAAACGCAACTAATGTCGATCGCCCCCCTGCATCCCCAAATCATCTCAAATCCGATCGCCCGCCCACGATATCTGTAGGGACACGGCACTGCCGTGTCCTTAGCCTTAGTTTACCTGCGACAGCCTTGGGCGATCGCCCTCAACACCGCTAGCCGCACTTCTGGATGAGATTTCTCAAGCCCGTTAGCCCGAAAAATCCAGTGTCCGCCGCCCGCGTGTTCGATCGCAATCTTCTGACCGTCAGGCAAAACTATTTGCCACCAATTCAACACAGTGGCTTTAATAAGGTGGCACTGAATTTCGTTCAGTTGAATCTCCATTAATTTCAGTTGACGCATGATTGGATTTTGGGCAGATGACTTCATGATTTTTCTCATTTAATGAATTCGACTGTTTCTCGGCTTGGATTTCTGTTTGCCGATTTTTAAACTTAACTTCACCTTCCGAAGTTTTCGCCTTAACTTCCCCTTCCGAAGTTTTCGCCTTAACTTCCTTTTTACCACCTTTCGGCACAACTTTGACTCCAAAACCTTTAGACTTAACTTTGTCTTTAGCTGCCGGAGGGCTCTGTTTCGTTGCCGGCTTCTTAAACTCCGCGTCTAATTGGTCTAAAATCTCCTCTTGTTCGGGAGTGTGTTCTGCTGGCTGCTCTAAATTTCTGGGATTGTATTCGTCAACCAACCTTGCCAAAAATTCCGAAATTGACAGTCCGGCTGCGGCTGCTTTTTTGGTTAAAAGGGCGTAAGTGTCGGTTTTAATCCGAATTTGTTTGAGCCGGAGGTTGGGATTGTTGTCAACTGTTTCGGCAATAGTTACTGCGGTAATCCTTTCTTTTGGTATGACATCAACAACTTCTTGCCACTTTTCCTGTAAAAGGCAGTCGCCGTATTGGTCGGTTACTGCGTGTTTGAACAAAGGGACAACTTGAGCGACGCAGCTAGGCAAAATCTCAAATCCGGCTTTAATTAAGCGCAGGCAAATGCCAGCAGATTTGATGATTTGCGTGCAGTAAAAATACTGCCTGCCTAATGCTTGTTCGCAGTAACTTTTAAAAGTTTTGAACTTGTCTTTGTACAATCGCAGTTTTCGGATCGCGTCCAGCATGATTCCTTGCCGCACGTAGTCTAGGAATCCCCTTTTAATTTCGCCTGTCAGGTAGTCTAAATCGTGAAAGGGAGATTGATTCTGGATTTCTTCTTCAAAGTCTAGCAGCGGGCCTGCAAAGTGAAAGTTGGAGGCGACATCGCCTAGGTAGAAGTTGTCAATTGATGTGGACATGATCTGGAATGGTTCGAGAAAGGGCACGATAGCACGGAAGTTGTGCGATCGCAAAGTTGAAGTTTTGGTCGGGCTCTTTGGTACAATTTTGAGTTGGGTTGTGCTGTGGGTCGATCGACCTTTTACATCGCATCACCTCAAGGCGGTTATTCAAAACTGCAGGTTTTGGCTGTTCTGCCTGACCGACCAGCTTTTGTTCTGTCACTTGTGTCTCATTATGAGATGTCGATTTAAATTTGTCAAGTATGACATCTCAATTTGAGATTTATGTTACAATGTCATCAAGAAAAGAACGAAGACAGGAGGGCAATTCACCATTGGAAGCCCTAAGAATCAACAAAACAGACTTATCACAAGATGAGTTTGCTTTTAGATGCGGGATTCCCCGGGCCACGTATCATAGATGGATATCTGGAGCCACAGAACCAAAATTTTCTCTCTTTCAGTTGAAAGCTATTTGCCGAGAACTAAAAATAGAAAAAATAGATGAACTTCCAGAGAGCTTTGGGCCGAATTAGCAATTAAATTAAACCAACAGTTAAAAAATTATTACTGCTGATACAATTTTGAGTTGGACACTCTTGTGAGGTCGATCGACCTTTTAAATGGCATCACCTCCTCGGGCTTGAGGAAAAGAGGCTTGAGGTATGCGCCCAACCCCCAAACAAACGCTTGGGTATGCAAGCACAATTGATAGACACGAAAAATCAGGCGGTTCTTCAAACCTGCATTTTGACCTTGGAGGCTCGTTGAGCGGCCTTTGTTTTGCCTATCTACTAGCAGTTTAGTGCCAGATACCAAATTTGTCAAGCACTATTCTGCTAGCAATTAACTGCTACAATTGATGGAAGCTAAAGATCGAGAAACCATAACCTTGAAAAACCTTAGAGAAAGTGCAAATTTGACCCAACCTGAACTTAGTCGTCGAATGGGGGTAGGAATTCGCATTATTGGCGATTGGGAACGAGGAGAATCCATTCCTCGCTTTGATCGGGCCATTGCTCTGGCGCGCGAGCTAGGCGTACCACTAAAAACACTTGCTAGATGTATGGGACTAGACGTAGCCAAAATTCCCGATGACCTACCAACATGAAGTTTACGTCTTATCAAAGTCTCTATCAAGACGTTTGCATCATGAATATTTCGTCCCATGATAGAAGAAGATTTACAAGAAAAGGAGAAGTCTCCATTGAGACTACTCAGAGAACAAGCTGGACTAACACGCCCTCAAGTCAAAGAAAAAATCGGAATTTCCGAGCGAAGACAAGCTGACTGGGAATTAGGCAAGGCTCTACCTAATGCTGAAAACATACTTGCTATGGCTAACCTGTACCAGGTTTCTCTAAAAACTATGTTTGAGCTTTTAGGATTAGACGTAACCAAAATTCCCGATGACTTACCAAGTCGATCGCCCTCGCCGAACGACAACTAACCCGCAGGGGTTCGGAAAAGTCTAGGGTTTGAAACTGTAACGTAATTCTTGGACAGAGTTACCCATTGATGGAATTTTGGGGTAACTCTCTAGCCAGCCTCTCGATAACGTCACTAAGACTGCTTGCAGTAAGTTCAACTTGCTTTTCCTCTAGCCACTTAGTAGCAGTCTCGGTCAGACTTAGGTTGACTTTACGCTTAGGCTCGCTGTAGATCTTTTTTCTAGGCATTTTGTCATTCCGCATTAATTCCGCATACAATAAGAGTAAGGCAGAAATGAGGTAAAAGCAAATGTTACTCAGCTTCAGGACGGAATTAAAGCCTAACAATAAGCAGGTGACTAGATTTCGGCAACATTGCGGGGTAGCAAGACACGCTTACAACTGGGCGAATTCAATCATCCTTGAAACCTTGAAACTCAGGGAAGCCGACAAAACGGTTAAGATTCCTTCCGCTATCGATCTTCACAAGCGTTTAGTAGGGGAAATTAAACCTTTGCATCCCTGGTATTACGAGTCATCTAAGGCAAGTCCGCAGCAGGCTCTGACTGAATTGAGAACGGCTTGGGATAGATGCTTCAAAAAGGTATCTAACCAACCTAGGTTCAAGAAAAAAGGTGTGTCAGGTGACTCTTTCTACCTAGAGCAAGGAACCAAAGCAAAACCAGGAATTAATAACGATGGCAAGCGTGTCAAGTTACCTAAAATTGGTTGGGTTAGCCTGCACGAACCATTACCAATTATGGCATTTCACAACTGTGTAATCAGTCGAAAAGCCGACAGATGGTTCATTGCTTTTAAATACGAAATTGAACAGCCCGCAACTCCACCTGACCGTCCTACTGCTGGTGTCGATATCGGCATCAAAGAATTAGCTGTTTGTTCTAACGGTCAAGTCTTTGCCAATCCCAAAGCTTACCGTGGGATGAGTCGTAAAATGAAACGCCTGCAACGCCGTGTTAGCAAGCGAGTCAAAGGGTCTAACAACCGCAATTCGGCAATCGCTAAACTAGCCAAGCTGCACCTAAAAGTGTCAAACATCCGAAAAGACGCCATTCACAAGCTGACAACTTACCTCGCCAAAAACCACAGTGAGGTCAAGATCGAAGACTTGAATGTCAAGGCATTTTTGAAGAACCACAAGTTAGCTGGTGCAATCGCTGATTGCGGAATGTACGAATTTAAGCGGCAATTGGAATATAAAACCCAAAAGTTTAACTCCGAGTTGACGCTTGTAGATCGATTCTTCCCTAGCAGTCAAATTTGCTCAAGTTGCTGCAATCATCGGCACAAGATGCCGTTGAAAGTCCGAGTTTTTGAATGTCCCGATTGCGGAAATATTCAAGACCGTGATTTAAACGCAGCCAAGAACATAGAACGTTGGTTTGAAGGTATTTTTGTACCGGAACGTTCTGAGAAGGCGGTGAGTTCCACCGCATCAGCCTGCGGAGTAGACAAACCCGACAACAGTCATGTTGTCGCTACTGTGAAACAGGAAGTTAACACCAAAATCACCCATGTCCAGCTATGTCGAGATTTGGGTAGCTATGGGTAAGTTTAGTGGAACGGAAAAACGCTTAACGATTTACCTAACAACTTAGGCCCACCAAATCCCGACTGACAACTAAAAACTCAAAAAGCCCGATCGACCTTTCATCGATCACTCCGTAATTTTCCCTCTCAGAGCTTTAATCTGCCCTCGCTTGGTTTTGCTGTCGAGACGCTTGCGCTGGGAACTACGAGTCGCTTTGCTGGGTTTGCGCCTTTTCGGTATGACGATCGCACTTTTAATGAGTTCTTGCAGCCGTCTCAAAGCCTCCTCCCGGTTTTGTTCCTGGCTGCGGTGTTCCTGGGCCTTGATGACAATCACACCTTCGGAGGTGATGCGCTGGTCGTTGATTTGCAACAAACGCTGCTTGTAGCGATCGGGCAATGAGGAAGCTGGGATATCAAAGCGCAAGTGAATCGCACTCGCCACCTTATTTACATTTTGCCCCCCCGCGCCTTGAGAGCGAATCGCACTAATCTCGATTTCGCCGTCTGGAATGAACACAGTATTAGAAATTTGTAACATGATGAATATAGCGGTTCGAGCGAAAGATTCGCGGACGTAGTTGGGCCCCGGCCCAATAAGTCTGGGTGGTTATGTAAGCTGTCAGTCATACCTCATCTTTTTGAGAAAGGCTATAAGTGAAATTAAAGATACTGAGAAAGCAGTGCATCTTTTATATATAACTTACTGTAGTTAGGGAACAGGATATTACCCACAATCTGGAAACGGCAGTGCCGTGTCCCTACAATTAATCGGGGAATAGTTGCATCTGGTGCGAGCGCAAGCGATTATTTTGGGGCGCAAGAAACGGCACTGCCGTGTCCTCTCCGTTGCTATTTTTTGACTACTAACAGTAAACAGTCAACAATTCCGGGATGAGTGCCACCGGAATCAATCTTATTTACAATTCTTAGCTATCAGAATGAATTCGATGAGTCTTTTTCTATCCCATAACTCCACGTCGTTAGATTTAGCAAGTTTGCAAGCGTTTTCTGTAAATTTGTTGTTCGTGATTACTCTGCCTTTATTTCCTTTGTAATGTCTGACGGCTCCTGCTACTTCTTGAACTGCTTTAATCCCAACTGGATTTTTGCTTCTTTTCGCTTGAACCACAGTTTTTAATCCATCTTTGTATAAAATTAAATCCGCCCCATAATCTTGACTATCTTGAGTTAAAGTAACATTATAACCCAACTTTTCAAAATGGATATATAGAAAAATTTCAAACTCTTTTCCAGTCATGGTATCCACTTCCAGAATACCGCTGTATGATAAACGTTTTCTTGATTCTTCTTCTTTCAAAGTATCAAAAACCGCTGCGGCAATATCACCGATAACGGCAGCAGCTCTTACTATAAAAGGTTTCATGAAATTACCTTTGTTTTAAACAATTAGTTATTCTACCACATTTTCTCAGTATAGTTATCTAGGAAGCCCAAGCACATTGCGCTCTTAATTACTGATTAATTAAACATAAAATCCTCTTCTTTGAGAGTCCCGACTGATTAAATAAGTCAGGGATCTGGGTATTCTATAGCAATCCTAAATGATTTGCTTGCATTATACGCGAGCTTTCTGGCTCGCACTGCAAGGATTCTGGTCTCGCTCGAGAGAGGCGACTGATGCGAGGATTGCTATATAGCAAAATTCTCAGCAACTGATCTCTACAATAACTACTTTTTCTATCAATAGAGGGTCGCGCCACTGCGGTCAAAAATAGTAAGCATATAGAAGACACGTTATCAAAACACATGACAGACACAAAGCTGAGCATTGTCATTACAGGCGCAGATACTGAACTCGGACAAGCAACCGTCCGGCAGTTTGTAGCGCTGGGACACAAAGTCACGGGATTGACGCAGGACAAAGATGGTGCAGCAACCGTGCGTTCCCACGGCGGAATCGCGGTAGAAACTGATCCATCCAATGCTGTTGAACTCAGGGAGGCGATTCTGGCTGCTAATGCAGATGTGGTTGTAAACCTGACTCCCCAAAAGGCAAATACGCTGCTAAGCGATGGGCAAGATTGGAAAGGATTTGATAAAACTCTTTCGGCAACGACTGCTGCATTGCTGACAGCGGTAAAAGACACAGATATCAAGTTGCTAATTCACACCAGCTACACTTTTCTGTATGGCAACACGAGGGATGCGACAGAAAGCACACCGCTGAGTATACCTGGTGATGACCCAATTTTCAAAATGGCGATCGCCACCGAAAACCAGGTCACAAACAGTCAGATTCCGGCTTGTGTATTGCGGCTGGGATACCTCTACGGGCCGCAATCTGAAGACTTGAAACTTTACATCAAATCGTTCAAACTCGGTCGTCCCTATTTTGCCGGGCCTGACAGCAATCTGGGAAACTGGCTGCATTTTGAGGATGCTGCGATTGCCTTGGTACAGGTAGCCCAACAGCAACCGAAAGGTGCAATTTTTAATGTTGTGGATGGTGTTCCGGTGTCTTTTGCTGATTTTATCGATCGATTTGCCTTCACGCTGGGCAGAAAACGCCCCGGGCACATCCCAATGTGGCTGACACCTCTGGCACTCGTATTAGTTGTCACCCCTCAACAAGTGGATTTGTTAAAGCTTTCTACTACCGTTGGGTGCGACTCATTCCGCAAGCAGTTTGGGTGGAGTCCGCGCTATCCCAGCTACCGGGAGGGGTTGCAGCAAACGGTTGATACGTGGGGTTCGAGTGCTGCTTAAATTGTTTTGATTCCAGGCAATGTTTGCTTTGAACTTGAATAACTTGGACTTGGGATTTTTGTATAGCAATTCTAAATGATTTGCATGATACGCGAGCTTTCTGGCTCGCACTGCAAGGATTCTGGTCTCGCTCGATTTTGCGACTGATGCGAGGATTGCTATATATACTCAAGTTCAAGTATTGTTTACTCAAAATCCTGTTAACAATGGGTGATACAATAGCCAACAGGCTCAACAACAATCGATCGACCTATGCCATCATCAGGAGTCCAATACTTAATTATTAATGCCCTGGAAACTCTGGACTTGCTCATCTGGAGAATATATGATGAAGAAAAGGGCTTTTGGTACATCGAAACCCCTAGTCGAGTTTTACCAAGGGCTGCTATACTACAAAGTGGCGAGATTGTTCGTATAGACGAGCTTGAAGACTATGACGAAACCGCATGATATCAGAAGAGAGCAAGACCGCAGATTAGGAGAATTAATGGCGATCGCACGTCAGCGATTCCTCGATGCAGGCGGCGATCCTCGACACCCGCCATCAGGTTTAAAAGGCGATGATTACATGACAGACGAAGAAAGACAAGAAGCACTTACGATCGCCCGATCGCTCTTTAACGACGAATATATTAAAAGCTATCTCAAAAACAAACGTCAAAACAATTTGCAACTGCCAATCAATTCGTAAGGTGCGCCGAAACGCACCCTACAAAAATTAATTAATCCGTAGTACCAGTTTGCAGCGACTCTTTAGCAGCCTGAGTCCACTCCGAGTGGAAGAATTCGCCTCGCGGTTTGTCGGTGCGCTCGTAGGTGTGAGCCCCGAAATAATCCCGCTGAGCTTGCGTGAGGTTTTGCGGCAATCTTTCGCGCCGGTAGCTGTCGAAATAGTCCAGCGAGGCGCTAAATGCTGGTACTGCAATCCCCAGCGTGCTAGCAGCAGCTAACACCTCCCGCCAAGCTGATTGGCGATCGAGAATGCTCTGTTTGAACTCCGGCGCTAACAGCAAATTCGGCAGCGCGGGATCGTCCTTGAAAGCTTTTTTAATCTTGTCCAAAAAGCCAGCCCGAATAATACAGCCACCTTTCCAAATTCGGGAAATTTCGCTCAAACTCAAGTCGTAATTGTACGACTTCGATGCCGCGCTCAACAGCGCCATACCTTGCGCGTAGGAACAAATTTTCGAGCAGTAAAGGGCATCCCGAACTTTGTTGACAAACTCTTTAGTATCGCCTTCATACTTGGCGCTAGGCCCGGTCAGTGTTTGGGAAGCTTTAACGCGCTCGTCTTTGTAAGAAGACATGATTCTGGCATTCACAGCAGCGATAATTGTGGGAATGCTCACGCCCAATTCCAAAGCACTCATAACAGTCCAGCGGCCGGTACCTTTCTGACCGGCTGCGTCCATAATTACCTCAACTAAGGGATGCTTAGTTTCCGGGTCAATGTACTTGAAAATGTTAGCCGTAATTTCAATCAAAAACGAGTTTAGTTCGTCTGTGGTATTCCATTGGGCAAAAACTTCCTGCAACTGCTTGCCGTCCAATCCAGCAACGTTTTTGAGCAAATCGTAGGCTTCAGCAATGAGCTGCATATCCCCGTACTCAATGCCGTTGTGAACCATCTTCACGTAGTGACCGGCACCCCCAGGGCCGATGAATGTGACGCAGGGGCCGTCATCTACTTGAGCCGCAATTTTGGTGAGAATTGGCTCTAGTATGCCGTAAGCAGCGTGGGTGCCACCGGGCATCAAGCTAGCACCGTTGAGCGCGCCTTCTTCGCCGCCGCTGATGCCCATGCCGACAAATCCCAGTCCCGCTGCTTCTAAATCTTTGGTGCGGCGTTCGGTGTCGTCGTAGAGAGAGTTGCCGCCGTCAATAATCATGTCGCCCGGTGACAGCATGGGTTTGAGCTGGTCGATGACTGCATCTACGGCTTTCCCAGCTTGCACCATGACTAAGATTCGGCGCGGGGTTTCTAGGACATCGACGAATTCTGTCAGAGTCTTGGCGGCTACAATGTTTTTGCCGGGGGCGCGTTTTGCCATGAAGTCGTCGGTTTTGGCTGCTGTGCGGTTGTACACAGCTACGGAGAAGCCTCTGCTTTCGACGTTGAGCGCTAGGTTTTCGCCCATCACGGCTAGACCGATTAAACCAAAATTTTGCTTTGTCATGCTAATAACCCGCTGGTTGTTCCCGCTTGAGGATAGATTTGCGAGAGAGGAAAGCGAGGCGGGGTGTACCGCTTTCCGGTGGACTAAAGTATCGGACAATAGACCTATGAAGTTTAAGCTAACATCTTGCACCATTGTCAATCAGTCTTTCACGGGCGGGCAGGATGCCCAACCCCTAATCCCCACAAGAAAATTTACTCTTTGGTTCACAGGCATCTTGCGTGTTCTCGATCGTGGTGCAAGATGTCAGTTTAAGTGTATTTTTATATTCTAAAAATTGATGTTTGGTGAATCAGTAGGGTTTTTTTAAGATTTAAGCCATATTAATGAAGCGGGTAGGTGATGATAAGGCAGGTATTATGTCGATCGCAGTAACGGTAGATACAAACAAGCGGACATTTTAAGGAAAATTTAGGAGACTGTAACTATGGAAGATTTGCAGTATCTCGCGGCCTGGGTGAAGGAGCAACACGCTCGCGAGTATATTTTGACTTGGCTGCTGAGTCAACAGGGGCTGTGGTGGTCTGATGGGGACATTTATCAGGCTGTTTTGCAAAAGTCGGGAAAGCTTTTGAAAGCTTACGTTCAAAAAAGGCAAGCGGGAGAGTTATTTGAGGGAATTTCTGAGAAGTTGGTAGGAGATGAGAATTGGGATGATTTGGTGGTGAGTTTAGGGCGAATTGTTGCTGTTTATCAAGAGGAATTGCTGAAGTTGCAAGAGCGCGATCGCCGTGGAGATGGGGTAAAAAAAAAATTGATTAGCCAACCGTTGACAGGAGATTCTTTGTCGCTTTTGGAAGTGCAGCAAGCTTTGCCAGATCCTTATGCGGATACGCTGACGGGGAGATAGTTATTGGTTATTTGTTATTGGTTATTTGTTATTGGTTATTTGTTATTCGTAGCAGGCAACAAATAACAATAATATCCTTTCCGGTTGAATCGGAATAGTGCGAGTGTCCCCGCTCGCGATCCATGCCGCGAGCGGGGACGCTC
>NZ_JAUBRJ010000171.1:0-1705 GCF_036701805.1 Microcoleus sp. N3A4 | reverse complement strand
AACTACAAAAATAGATGTTTGCTTACGCAAGCATTTAATTGTTAGTTTAGCATACCAACTAATGAAGAACCTTTTTTTACTTCACTTCTACTTGGAGCTTGACGGCTCCTAACTTTTTATTAACATAGTATTGTAGCCACCTTGGGGAAACTCCGGTAGCCCGCTTCTATTCCAGCCAGAGATATTTTTTCTAATAAAAGTCTATCTATTAACTCTCTTGTGTCTTCCTCCAGCGGCTGATGTCTGGGAGCCATGACAAATTGTCTGTCACAATCTCGACATTTAAAGTTTTGTTTGCCAGTGTGAGTGTGACCATTTTTCACAATGTATTGAGAATTGCACCTGGGACATTTCATAAGCTAAAAGTTAAGGCAGATTGCATTTGTGCCAATCAGAGCATTCATAATGCCGAACAATATATTGCTCAAATCCAAAATAAAGTATCAACTTCATCTGATTATGCTCAACGCCAGTCCTTTAAAATACTTGCTCAACAGATTGAATAAGTAAATTATAACAGGTAATCCTGATTATGCAGGACTACCGAATTTTTGACAGAGCCTTTGGAACTCTAATCGACTACCGCTGGCAATCTATACCCGAGCTACAACAAGCCTTGACAGCTCAATCGGGAGCTTTATAACATGAGCCTAACTGTTGCAAGGGAACTTGGAAAAGGTTTCGGTACAATTCACAATAGAATGTACTTAAAAAACCGCGATTTTGAGAGGCTTGAAATAGACTGGACTCAGCTAAGGTTTTCCGAAGGCCACGGCATCACTAACGAAGTTTCACCAAATATTTTTTTTCTACGTTTATAGAATATGCAACAGGAAACGAACTCGTTTTGTTGGCAGAGGAAAAAGGAGAGCAAGTTGAACTATTAAGGACTCCTTTAAACGGCGAGCTTGACTTTACTGCTTTGGGCGAACGTCTCAGGCTTTTCTATCTTGAAGGAGCAAGCAAAATAATAGGATCTTGAGCTGCAAAGCGCACTCACCGCGATCGCCACCAACAGGGAGCATCTCATATTTGTAAAAACACTTCTTCTGGCTCCTTCCTTCTTCCTCTTTCCTCGCAGCCTCTTTCCTCGCAGCCTCTTTCCTCGCAGCCTCTTTCCTCAAAACTCCAATTTCTAGCTTGGCTGCTTTCATTGAGATGCTCCCCACCAACACCCCCATTTGCGAGAAACTAAACCGAAACCAAAACCTCAACACGTCCGCCATGCCTAAAATCCCTGAGTGCGACCGCTTTTATGCCAGGAGGAGACGGCCCATCTGAGTAATGGCAACAAAAGCGATCGCGCCAATTGTGAGAAATGAGCTATGACAAAACCCAAGAGGTATCCCGACAATTGGCAAGAAATTGCGTTATCGGTGAAAGAAAATGCGCTCTGGCGCTGTACTAAATGCAACCAACAATGCCTCCGACCCGGTAAGAAAAGTGGCTTAACCAAGTCGGAACGATGTGCCTTAACTTTGGCCGTACACCACCGCAACAGAATACCGGAGGACAACCGTCCAGAAAACTTAATAGCCCTTTGTACTGCGTGTCACCTTTCTTATCCCAACCGCGGGCAATCCAACGTCTCGCCTGGACAATTATCGCTCTTTCCTGATGATGACATTGAATAGACCTCTCCAAGAATTGCGAAATCTTTTGTCAGAGCGGATGAGAGCAGTTTTTCATTACTTTTTAATGGCCA
>NZ_JAUBRJ010000170.1:0-1705 GCF_036701805.1 Microcoleus sp. N3A4 | reverse complement strand
ATTAAAGTCAGTGAAGGAGTCGCCTCCTCCACTGCTCTCCAAAACGGAACGTGATAGTTTCCCATCATTCCGCTCCTCAATAAAACGGCTGTTGTCATCAGTACGTCATTACCAACATATCGTTTTCCCACGCCCAAAGGCTTGGTTCCACTGGTGGCTTAGGTTTAGCGCTTTTGCAGCTAGATTTGTTACCGAGACTACCATCATTGGCAGTCTTTGTGTCGTGGCAATGTCGATGGAGTAGCTGCCAATTATCATACAATTCCCTTCCACCTTTCGATTTGGGGATGATGTGGTCAACTTCTATCGAATCTCCATCTTTGAAGTAGTTATCGCAGTGAGCGCATTTCCCTTTTTGTCGCTTGAGTAATTTAGCCACTCTTACGGGTATTTCGGGGTGTACTCCCATTCTTGAACTCCAATATATCCAGTCCCCGTCATAGGGTGATGCCATTCCTTTTACTTTTACATAGCGCTTTATTTCAGTGGAGCTATGTTGTATTAGCATTAGAGGATTGTTACCCTCTCCGGTTGCGAACACCCAGTTATTGCCTTCTACGGTTTTGAAGTATTTACGGCGTATCCACCCTTTGCCTTTGTTCCTATGACGATGACGACCCCACTTCAGGAGTTTCCAAACCACTAAGTGCCACAGCTTTGAAAATATTTTTTGACTGACGACTGTTGAGAAGTAGTTGCACCAACCCCGTATGATAGGAGTGAGATTCTTAATTAAAGTCGCTTGGTTTGACCCACGCGATTTATTTATTACTTCAGCAACTTTTATGTAGTGCTTTTTCTGACTTTCTTTACTGGGGGTGATAATAGTCTTAAATCCGAGGATTTTACCCTTTATTTTGCCTGAATTGTGTTTCCCAACAGGGAATTGCCTGACGTTGAATCCTAGGAAGTTGAATCCAGGTTGTTCATCATCTAACTTGTTCAGGGTGTGAGCTAATCTTGTTTTACTCGGCTTTAGTTCTAACCCAATGCCACTCAACCACTTCTCTATCTCTACTTGACACAGCTTTACAACTTCTAAATCCTCATGAAGGACTACAAAATCGTCCGCATATCTTATCAATGAAATCGATTTGAGTTTGTCTCGCAATCCAAGATTATAACCACGATAGTCTTTCATCTCGAATTTTGGGGCTAAACCCATAATCAATTCCTCAATCCCATGTAAGGCGACATTGGCAAGTAGAGGTGAAATTACCCCGCCTTGTGGTGTACCTTCATCAGTTGGGAATAGCTCGTTTCCATCCATAACACCAGCTTTTAACCAAGCTCGGATTTGTCTCCGTAGGGTAGGATAAGTATTCAATTTTTTGAGAAGTACATCGTGATTAATACGGTCGAAGCATTTACTGATATCGGCATCCAACACATACTTGGATTTTTTATTAACCGCACAGAATATTGCTCCTATCGCATCGTGGCATGAGCGTCCAGGTCTGAACCCGTATGAGTTAGGTTCAAATCGCGCTTCCCATTCTGGTTCTAACACCAGTTTGACTAACGCTTGCAAAGCTCGGTCTTCCATTGTCGGTATACCTAAAGGTCTTTCCTCATCTGTCCCTGGTTTGGGTATCCAAACTCGGCGTGTTGGCTTAACCTTTGAACCCAATGATATTTTATTTATCAAGGCGAGACGTTGCTTTGGGGTCAGCGATTTAACGCCATCCACACCTGCCGTCTTCTT
>NZ_JAUBRJ010000066.1:12716-46954 GCF_036701805.1 Microcoleus sp. N3A4 | reverse complement strand
ACAGAGATTTTTGGGTGTTTTTACTCACTATTATTCCCTCAATCCGCGTATGTGCCAGTTGGGGTGCGGAATGTGGGCAAAAACTCACTCGTCGATGTATAACATCGACGCCGTAGAGACCAGCTAGCCAAATTAGAGGAAAATTATGCCCACAGGAAAACCAAAAATCGGAGTGGTTTATTGCAGTGCGGGTGCACCTGTAGACCCGCCCAAGTGCATTCCCGCTAAAGCTTACGAGAGGAAGTATTTTGTCTCGCTCTCGCAGATTAAGCGCTTGCTAGCTAAAAAGCTGTTGTGCGGAGTGCGGTACAAGCGGCGGTTGTTTATTGAAGACGTGCCACCGCCGCTAAAATAAAACGATGGACTTAACAGAGCAAAGAGCACTGGTACAAAAACTCTGGGGCAAATGCCCTCATGACGAACCCTTGAGATTTTTTTGGGAGCGCCAGAGAGAACTTTCATGGAACCGCCCAGCCTTCTTACAAAAAACCATGCGAGTTGCAAATGAAATTCTTCTGGCAGAACTCAACGACAAGCGGAGTCTAGATAAATCTTTTAGGTATGTAGACAGTCAAGTAGGAGTTATTCTTCCTGGCGCTCGCAGACCACGATTTTGTTCTATCAAAGATTTTTTCAACGACAATCCTGATACGTTCCTACTCTCAGTCGAAAGTGTGGCTGAGTTCCGAAGTTTTGTTGAGGGTTTAGTATCGCCCCCCTCTGAACCTCATGAGAGTCCTCCCAAAGGTTTTGTCCCACTTCCTGACGCTGAAATAGGTGGCTGTGCTCGCAATGACAGCTTAATCGCCCCTCTAGTTAACTAGCGGGCGGTACCTCCTATGCTCTAAATTTTCAACAAATTCTAGACACCAAAAAACCGCTGCCTTCAATTGGTACCTGAGCGCAACGGTTTTGAGGATTTATCCACATTCAGCTCGTCTTAGGGTCGAGCCAAATTTCATGTACAACAATTCTACTCCAGATAACGGGCAAACTTCAAACTCCCCCAAAAAATTTGATATCCGCGACCATCTCGACAAGCTGGAACCAGGCAAAGCCAAAAATTACTACATTTGCCCTGTCTGCGAAGGTCATAGCTTAGGGATTAACTCCAAGAACGGCAAGTATCAGTGCTGGACAAACGCTTGCTCAACCGCTGATATTCGGGAAGCTATCCGGCCACTGGCTGAATTTTTAGCAGAGTGCAAAGAGGACAAGCCCGCGCCACAGGCAAAAAAACCAAAAGCCAAAAAGAAGGAATACCGACCCGTACCAGTTCCGATCGGCGCGAAACTCCTGAGATTACCCGCACCCGGAAAGCCACCTCGCACCGAACAGCCTAAATACTTTCCTAAAGGCGTTCCCGACAGTGCCACACAAATTACCTACGCCTACAGCGACACTCAAAAGGTTTTGCGGTTTGATTGGTCTGATGCCAGTAAGGCAAAGGGACGCGACAAAACTTGCCGCCAAATTCACATAGACCCTAGTGGCAAGGAAGTCTGGAGCAAGGGTGATGCTCGCTGGCCAGCATATCGGATTGAGGAGGTTATCGAACTACTAGAAGCACTACCAGACAGTGAACCCGTCCTCGTTCTGATGCTTGAAGGGGAAGACAACGTAGACCGTGCCAGAAGTATCGGCATTGCAGGATTAACACTGCAAGGTTCCAATTGGAGCCATCCCGAAATTCAGATAATGCTCGAAACTCTGCAAGCGACAGGCAAAAACGTCAGTGTTGCAGTGTTGCGCGATAACGATGACGCAGGTATCAAGAAGGGTCAAGAAGTTTGGCTGGTTGCCCGTCACATTCAGTTCCCTTGTGCGGTCGTTGACCCGCGTGTCATCTACCCAGATATTCCAGAGGCGGGAGACATCCGAGAAATCTTGGAAGCCATAGATGGTGAGGAATTCATCCGGCTGGTAGAGGAAGCAGTCAACGACGCTGCAACGGAATTAACTCCTAATATTTCTCTAACTCCTCACCCGCGCACGCGAGAAGAAGTAGTATGCCAGAAGTATGACAGTAGTGAAAACGACTACATCCCTGATACAGCGCCACCTCCAGAGCAAAATTTTGTTCAAAAAGCCGAGTCAGCGCTCTATTCTGAAGGTCATTGGGCGTCTATTGGCGGACTACTTTACCAATTCACTGGCACTTACTATGAGGAGCGGCCAGAAAAATTAGAGAAGCGGCGTATCAGAGATTGGCTGAACACCTACTCGGAGAAGAATCGCAACGGCATCTATGTCTGCAACCGTGCCAAATCGGGAAGTATTGACGAGATTTTTAATTGGGTGGTTTTGGGCCGCGCTGTAGATATCAAGGAAGTCAATCCGCCAGGACTGAATTGCTCCAATGGGGTGGTAATCATCCACGATGACGGCTCTCACTCCCTTGTTCGCCACAGTCCCGATAGAATTTACACCTATGTGGGGTGCAATTATGACCCGAACGTGAATCCTTCCGATTGTAAACGCCTTTTAGAATGCCTTGAACCATCGGAGCGAGAAATTATTCTCCGAACCTTTGCTGCTTCTCTGTGCTTGCCGCTGATTCGATTGAAAATGTCAAGGGTGAAAGGGCTGTTGCTACATGGTGAAGGCAGTAACGGCAAAGATACTTTGCGGATTGCGCTTCTTATGGTTCTGGGGCGAGGCGTGACAGGCAAAACTCTCAAGGATTTTCAGATTTACGACACCGGCCGGAAGTTTCCTCTCGCTGGTTTAGAGAATTCCCTGTGCAATTGGTCGAGTGAAAACTCGGACACAGTGAAACTGGACAAGCTGCAAAGCCTCAAGCAATTCATCACCGGGGATGAGCTCACCATCGAACATAAAGGGCGCGGGGAATATCCTTATGAGCCTCAAGCTACGTTTTTAGCTAACTGCAATGCCGTGCCATCTATCAGCAGCGACGCTGAAGCAATCAGGAGTCGATATTGCATTGTTAGCTTCAAAAAAACTTACGCGGTCGGAGCCGATACCAGTAAAGGTCAGTTGGAGGCAGAGCCTCGCTTAAAGAGCGACAAAGATTTTGTCCTTAAGCACATTGCACCCGCCATGCTCAACATGATGCTGGCGCGGATTCCAGCAATATTGGCTGAGGGTATTGATTATGGTTCTGGTGACGCCGCTCTACGGGAAGCTCAAGAAAAGTCAAACCATTTGTGGCAGTTCATGCGAGACAGGGGGTATGAGGTCGGTAAAGGCGATCGCCTTTATGCAAAAGACGCTTGGTTTGACTTAGTGGACTGGTATATAGAAACGGGAACCCTTGAGGTTGAGTATGACCGAGAAGGCAAGGAGAAACGAGTTTGGAATGAGTTACCAGGGCGGGATACTCCTGTAAAAGCTATCAACCAGCTCTTTGCCCGGTTAAGTGAGTTAGTCCCCAACTTGGAAAAATATCGCCACACAGAACGGGGTTTTGAATCTGAGCGGACGATGGGAGATTTTTACTACATCGGCCTCACAAAACAAAAATTAGAAAAAAGTGGAAAAAGTGCTCCAGCATCTCCAGCGGTAGACACAGCAAAGAAATCTCCTCCAGCAGTGCTCCAGCAAGAGATTACTGCTGGAGCACCGCTGGAGCAAACAATCCTTACACAGCAAGCTGCTGGAGATGCTGGAGCACTAAACCCAACTATTTTGGATTTTTGCAATTCTTTCTCCAAACTCTCGGATTCTGACAAGCAAAAACTGACAGAGTTACTCACAGGCGTCCCCTGTTCTGACCCGCTCAAAGCATTCAGAGTCGGAGACAAAGTGGCTGGTAACAAACCGGAGGACTCTAGCTACAACTGGCACGGCCGCATCGTTGAGATTCACACGAGCATCAGTTGCAAGGTTGACTGGCAAGAGCGCGAAAAACACAAGGGTGGACGGATAATCTCAATGCTCTTCTGCGACCTGCGGAAAATTTAGCCACTGCCTGACAACTGACGGCTCCATCCCATCCCCCTTAACTGGGGGATTTTTGTGTCTATAAGTTTTGTCTACAATATGTGGACAGCGTAGACAGTTGTCAGTTATTGTAGACAAATGCTGTATACAAGTGTCTACAATGAGTCAAAGTCAAGTCGTATCCTTCAGAGCTTCCGGTCACTTCCTGAACTGGATAGAAGCTCAGAAACTAGATGGTGAGTCGGTAAGTCAAGCTGCACAGCGCATTCTCAAGGAAGTCTCAGGCACGTCTACAACGCTGTCTACAGTGTCTACACAGAATGACGCTACAGTCATGTCTACAATGTCTACAGATTTGTCTACACGAAACAATAACAGCGTCGTGTCTACGATGACCGCCGAAAGCGTAGACATACTTATATCCGATCGCATTGCCCCACTAAATCAACGAATAGCTGTCATTGAAGAACGTCTGGAACAACTCGGTGTTAACCAACTAGACAACCACTAGACATAGTGCTGGCATTTAACTAGACAACCACTAGACAGGTACTAGACATGACAGACAGATGCCAGCTTAACTTGAGATTGGACGGTCGCCGTGACTTGCTCGAAACCATTAAAGATGTCGCAGCAGCAGAGGGTTTGAGCGTCAATGCTTGGGTAGTGCGAACTTTAGAGCAAGCGGCCAATCAGGCAATATCAGCCCCAACAATCCAACCTCAAACACAAGTGTCCGAAATTTCGGACATTGAACCAGTGCTAGACAGCTTACTAGACAGCAAGCTAGACACACTGCTAGCGGCGAAATTAGCAGGGATTGAAGAACGCCTGGGAAAATTGAGAGCCTGAGCGAGGGCAACGATGAATCGCTCAGGCAGGAATTGAAAGCGGCCAACAAGCAGCTTGCAGAATGGGATAAAGAACTGAATCAGTTACACGAGCGCAACGGCGATTTAGGACTGAAGGTGCAGATGTTGGAGCAAGAGCTCAAGGAAGTGCGGCGCGATCGGGAAGAAAATAAAAACTCGGCTCCGACCGTCGCAGAATTCCCAGAGCCGGCCGACTTGCTCAACCAGTTAAAAGCACGGCGTAAAAAGTCCAGAGCGGACTTGGCTGACGTGGAGACGTTCTTGGAAATATTAGGCTCAGAGAGTTAACCCGTGTCTGCTGAAAGGATGCCGGGATACCACCTGACCCAGATAGGCAGTGTTTCGCATTTTTTGTGCGAAACAAAATGCGAAACAAATGCGAAACAAATGCGAAACAAATAAGGTTTGAGCCGCTCTCTCCTTTGTGGGAAAGAACGGCTCAAAGCATTGATGTTATTGGGTTTTATTAACGGGTACGGCAGGACTTGAACCTGCGGCTCGCTGCTTAGAAGGCAGCTACTCTATCCAACTGAGTTACGCACCCAACTCAAAAATCGCTAACAACATTCATATTGTATCGGTGCAGTGTGCGATCGAGCAAGTAAATTATGCGATCGATTACTCAGAAATCAGTTGGATGTACGAAAATACTGCGTGGAGCGCGATGGCTGCGGGGAAAAAAACCAAGGTGATGAGAGTGCCTGTGCCTCCAAGACTAGATATCACAAAAGCTGGAGGGACTCACCTGCAAACAGCACAATTGTAAATTTACAATCAAAACCAGGTAGGACGTGAACTCGGGTAAAGTATTTAGAGGTCGAGTTGAAACCCAAATATTTTGTCGATCGGATATCTTCAGAAATTAAGTCGGCGCTCAGACAGGACAAGAGTCACAGGTGCTTGTTCGGAGATATCTATTGGTTATGTTAACATTCGACAGTGGTAAAGTCTAAAACGCTGACTGCATTACCGAAAAACCAGAGATCGTCCCCTGATTTTAGGCATGAGTTGAGCCAGAATGACTAATTTTCCCATCTTTCGTTATGTTTGCTAACATTCTGCTCGACTTGATATTTGAGAAAAATGTGGTAGAACTAGGATTGAAAGACTCAGGTGAAAATCCCTGATGGTACGGAACCTATATATTCATATAAGCTTCCCATACGGCATCAAAGCAAAACAGTCAATCGCCCGCTCGGCACGAGCGCGAAAATCAAGCGTTGCCAGTACAGCAGTCGTAAATTGTGCGCGGGGGATTTTCCTTAGTGCATTAATTGATAGGCCAAGGCTGAGAGACAATCTCAGCTCAGAGATTTGTTAGCATTTGTTAGCAAAAAAGTATCGGAACGCTTGAGGAGAGAACCATCTCTGGGTGATCGGGAGCAATCCTGCTAATTTAAATGGACTCGCTGAATCAAGAATCCCCTCGCCTTTAGGCATCGGGAGTGTTAAAAGCACAGCACCTCGGCCATGACAGGAGTCAAATCGCAGTGTCATGTTTATTCTGAAACGGCAGGATGTTGAAATAACCAATTTTCAACACCCAAAACGGGATCAACAAATTCCCATTCTCAATTATCAGGGGCAGACTTTTCGCCTAATCAGCGCTTTCAACGGCAAGCAAGCAGAAGACGCCAGAGCCTTGTGGCGGGACTTAACCGACAACCGAGGCAAGGCCTGTGTTCTGCTAGAAGAGCCGGATCGATATAGCGTCTGGGGCAAAGTCCGTTTAGATCAGCTTGCCGGTGAAGAACCGGCAGGTAATGAAGCAGCCAAAGCACCGCTGTTCGCACAGGGTTGTCTGCTGCTCCTCCAAGCTGTTTACTTCGATGTAGAAGACCTCTTAGGCGCAAGGCAAGCCACATCGTTTCAGAAAGATATCGCCAAGGTATTTCAGCAGGGAAACTTCCCCCAGGCAGACTCCCCTGATGCGATCAAAAATTGGCTGACCGTTAGTCCCTTGCAAAATCAAAAGGCGCCTCCTTGGCAAGAGCAGCATCTCAAGACCTTATTGCAAGAACTCCACCGTTTGGGGAAATCATATTTTGGCAATACGGACTTCGCTGAGGGAGTGAGCGATGTGCTGCAAGATATGTCAGCACCGGATCGGAATCAGTTTCTAGATTGGCTGAAACAATCAGCCCTCAACAAATTGTGGAGCGCAGGATAGAAAATCTTTGACAATTGCTCAGACAATCGGGCTGAGATAATTGAGCTTAGATAACTGCACTGTCGGGGATACGGGATATACAGGTTGGATTGCCAACTTGTATTGACCAACCAAATTGTTGATTCGGTTTAGATGCCACCTACGGTCTGGCAATTTAACTAAATTTCGATCGCAGTCCCCACCCACAATCATCGATCTGATTGGGGGATTGCGAAAGCAAAAAAACAGATACAGCAACATTTGAGGGTATAATTTCAGAGATAGATTTGGTACTGTAAAAGCCTTAAAGGTCGAACATATACCGTATTTCTATCATTATATTTCCGGGCAAAAGATCGACTAACGACTAATTCCTTGAATTAGTAAATAGATATTATTCTTGCTTAGTCTTTCTAGAGTGTACGAGGGCAAAAATCCCGACGACACGCTGAGGACGCCAGTTGATCCGGGAGCGTCAGACAAAGGTTTTTTGGCGAAAGCATCCTCATCTACAATCAAAGATTGAGATGGGGTGCGTTCAACCGCTAGTTAGGTCTCGTGGAATCCCTATGAGTAGCACTTCAGAAAAGTCATCTACATCTCCATCTTTACTGTCAGCTCAGACCCTAGTGATTGCGGGCATTGTCTGGGCTGTCATGGCGCTGCTGTTCTTTTTGCTGTTCAGCGTCCCCCTCTCAGCAGAAGAGGGTTTACCGCTTTGGTACTCGATCGGCACTTATATTTTTGAATGCGGAGCATTCTTGGGAGCTGCTTTAGTCTGTTTTAGAAACTGGCAAAGCCCGCACATGGTCAGCGGGCGCAACGTCTGGCTGGGCATTGGTCTGGGGATGCTGTTCTATTTCATAGCCAACGTGCTGTTCGGGATTTGGGAACTCTATTTCGAGTTAGACCCGGACGTGTCTCCAGCAGATGCGTTTTATCTGGGCAGCTATGTGGTACTGATCGGGGGCATGGTTATAGCTGTGACTTCCAAGCGGCTGAATCTAGAAATTTGGCAGTGGGGTTTGTTAGCGGGAATTGCAGCCTTCGGGATTGCTGTAGCTATCTGGGTTGCTGCACCTGACTCTTGGAGAACCCAGCTAGGAATGGCTCCGGCAGCCACTCAGGAAGTAGTGACAGGATCTGCACCAGCAACCGCTGCCAAAGGAAAAGCGCCTGCTTTGGAGGATTCGTCCAAGTTAAAGGCAAAAGGAGCAACAGCGACTGATGCTGAATCCGCAACCGAAGAAGAAGCAACAGCAGAAACCAAAGCTCCCGCATGGGTGATGGCACTTGACAAGCAACTGTCGCCTCACAAAAATGCAATCAATTTGTTTTACATCGTCGGGGACGTTTTTCTGCTGATTATTGCTACTGCACTGCTGCTGGCGTTTTGGGGAGGACGTTTTTCCCAATCTTGGAGGATGATTGCGGCTGCAACTTTTTCGCTTTACATCGCAGATATGTACTTTAAATGGCGCGATACTCAGGCTGAGGGTAGTTATCAAAGCGGCAGTTTGCTGGAAGTCTTTTTTGTTTTCAGCGCCATCCTGTTTGGGATTGGAGCTATCTTGGAACATGACATCTCAACCCGTTCTCGCCAGAGCAGGCGCACTCGTCGCGCCTCGTAGCGATTTGAGATTGGGGTTGCTTCGGCAAGCGATGGGGACGCGAAAGCTTTTTTACTCTTGTCGGCATCTCTCAACTTTAAATCGAAAAAGAAAAATCACAGTGCGCTGACTGCTAGCCTGCGTCTTTTCACGTCTTTTTGCTGGAAAACTTGGCATGACGCCTACAAAACTCTCCGATTCAGACAAACGGGAAATCATCAGGCTGTACCGACAGTCGGACGAAAATACTATCACTCTGGCAAAGCGCTACGGAGTGAGCAGTTCGACTGTGAGGCGCATCCTTCAGAGCGCTTTGTCGGAGCCGGAATACGAACTTCTAGTCCAGCAAAAACAAAAGCGTTTGTCCGATCGCAGCAGTGTTTCTGAACCGACAGAGGCGACTGCT
Source organism: Microcoleus sp. N3A4 (assembly GCF_036701805.1). Classification (NCBI taxonomy): domain Bacteria; kingdom Bacillati; phylum Cyanobacteriota; class Cyanophyceae; order Oscillatoriales; family Microcoleaceae; genus Microcoleus; species Microcoleus sp. N3A4. The sequence continues at coordinate 38,011 of NZ_JAUBRJ010000066.1, read as the reverse complement.
GAATCGTCAAAAGCCGATCGCGAAACCGATCCTGTAGGTGGCCTGTCTGAGTCAGTCCCAGTCGGGCCGTCAGTCGCAAATTCGCGGCCGGCGATCCGAAAGCGTTCTTTATCAACCGCCCAAGCAGTTGCAGAAGTTGAAATTCAAGAAACTTTACAGTCGGATTTGGATGTTTCTGATTTGCCAGATACCGAAGTAGCAAATCTTGCCGATCGCCACGATCGCGCTGTGACTGGGGAACTACAGGCAATTCTGCCAGAAGAAGGACTGCTCGCAGGTGAAGATTTTAGCGATTTCGAGGAAGATGAGGACGAGGATGAGGACGATTTAGATGACGACTTCGACGAAGATTTAGAGGATGAAGACTCTCTGTTTGAAGGCAGTCTGCTGGGTTCAATATCGTCGGGCGAGTCGATCCTCTTCGAGGGCTTCGCTAACGAGCTTCGGGCTACAGGGCTGATTCAAGTTTTGCCTTTAAGCGAAGCGTCTGTGCCCAAAATTTGTTATTTAGTTGTCGATCGGGCAGCGGAGTTAATCACCAGACCTCTAAAAGCTTTTGGCGAATTAGGTCAAATTCCGGCGGCGGAAATTCGCGAGAAAACCCTGGCAGTGTTTGACAATCACCGAGTGGCCCGCCGATTTGCTACTCGCAATCAAAGAGTTTTCAAGATTCCTGACGGTAGGCTGCTGCAAAAAGCCGCGCCTTACTTGCTAGCCAAGGGAATTACTCGGCTGCTGATTGACGGCCAGGTATATTCCATCTAAGAATTCAGCAATTAACTTAATATTCTGCGGTGTTTGAGTCTTCAGGATTTGCCTGAAATTTAGGACGCGAGTTTTGCGACTCTGAAAGGTTCCACAGCGGTTGCAGCAGCGCACCGCCGATCAGTCCTGCACTAATGCTCATTGCCAATACTACTCCTACGGGCATTTGTATCGATTTAAAAAAGATAAAGTTTAAGGATACTGGGGCGGCGTTCTGCACTGAGATAATGCCGATCGCGCTTGCTAAAATTGCTACTAAAAAACTAATGGCGACCAGAGGAATTGTTTTCATAAAAGGGTTGACAGGCTAATAATTTAACTTATATAGCAATCCTTGCAGGAGTCGTATTTTTTTACCCCACCCCAACCCTCCCCTTCGCAAGGTGAGGGAGCAAGAAATTCACAAATGATTTAGGATTGCTATATACTTGTTTTACAATCGAAATCCGTGTAAAATTTTTATTTTTGCAAACATCCCATTATTTGATAATATACAATAATATTAGGAAAAAAGTCAAGTAGATGCGGAAAAAATTTAGGAAATTTTTTAATTAATTAAAAATTAAAAATAAAGAAATTTACCAATCCCAAACTTTAACAAATCCACGTGTATTGCAAATATACAGCATATTCGGTGGTTCGTGAAGTACACTATAAAGCTATATTGTGCGGTACGTGTTATGTAGGGTGCGTCGCTGCTCGTGTTTAATGGAACTTGCAGATTGACTGGTGGCGACGCACCTTACTTACGACCCTTGTTGTGTGTACCGCACATACATGGAATATGCTGTATAACTAGCTGAGCATTATCGATGATTGATGTTCAGAGGAGCAACAAGAGTTATCAAAAAGATGTGAGGTGCTCCGCGCGCACCTCACAATCTCAAGCGGTAGAGAAAAACCCCGCGTTGGAATAGGTTGAAATTTAAACAGGTTCTAACTGAGAAATTACCTTTTCCATGTATTGGGCAACTTGGGTTTCTTTTTCCACAGAATTTGTTTCCATGTAAACGCGCATTAAGGGTTCGGTTCCCGAAGGCCGCAGCAGTACCCAGCCGCCGTCTTCCAGATAAAGTTTAATCCCGTCTTTGCGGCCGATTTCCTTAACGCCGATACCTGCTACTTCTGTGGGGGGATTCTTGGTAAAAGATTCCAAAACGGCTGCTTTGTGGGCGTCATCTAGGTGCAAGTCCAAGCGTTTGTTGTACAGGGGGCCGTCGGCTTCTTTAATGGCTTCTTCGACTAGCTGAGAAAGCGGTTTGCCTTCATAGGCGATCGCCTCAGCAACTAGCATATCAGCCAAAATCCCGTCTTTTTCGGGGATGTGACCCAAAACGCTCAAACCGCCAGACTCTTCGCCACCGATGAGCACCGCTGTTTCCCGCATTTTTTCGCCGATGTATTTAAAGCCGACTGCGGTTTCGTAGATTGTTAAACCGTACTTGGCGGCCAAATTGTCCAGCAAGTGGGTAGTTGCGACGGTACGGACGATCGCCCCAGTCAAGCCTTTATTCTTCACCAAGTGACGCGCCAGCAGCAACAGCACGGTATTTGGAGTCAAGACATTTCCCAACTCGTCAACAATACCAAAACGATCGCTGTCGCCATCAGTAGCCAAACCCAAATCCGCCGAATCCTTCTTAACAGCTTCCACCAACTCGACTAACTGTTCCCCCTTGGGCTCGGGCATTCCGCCGCCAAACAGCACGTCGCGGTAGGTGTGAAAACTTTCGACATCGCAGCCGCAGTGTTCCAAAACGCCGTCGAGATAGCCGCGAGAAGTCGAATAAAGAGCGTCGTACTTGACTTTCAACTTAGCAGAGCGAATCCGCTCCACATCGATCAAAGTATAAAGAAACTTCAGATATTCGGGTTTCGGGTCAAAAGTGGAAATTTTATCGTTGTGACTGCCTTTGGCTGGGGCATCAGAAGCACCAGCAATATTTGCCACAATTGTATCGGTAATTTCCGGGGTTGCCGGGCCCGCGTAGTCGGGGATGTATTTGATGCCGCAGTAAGGTGCGGGATTGTGGGAAGCCGTGAACATCAGAGCTCCTGCGGAGTTGAGATGCTTGGCGCTGTAGGCGATGACTGGTGTGGGGCAATCTCGATCGACCACTTTCACAGTCCATCCCAAATCTGCCAATACTTCAGCCGCCGTGCGGGCGAACTCGTCTGCCAGAAAGCGGGTATCGTAGGAGACTAGAACTGGGCGGTCTTTGGTGTAAGCGGTTTCTAGGTAACTGGCGATCGCCCTGGTTACTTTTCGCACGTTGGCAAAAGTAAAGTCATGGGCAATCAGTCCCCGCCACCCATCGGTTCCGAACTTGATTTCTGTTGAATTGCTGCTGGCGCTCATTTTATCCACTTCCTCTCGTCCTATTAATCCTACCCGAAGGCATTGCCTTAAAGACGTACTGGCCGTGCTGTTTGTGAGGAGCGATCGCCCGTGGGGCTCGCATCAACCCCATCTGATCGCTATGGGGGCAAGCTCTCTCTGCAGGAGGAGGACTCGAACCAGCCGGAGTTGATAATCTTGAAGAGCGATCGGGCGAGCCTATCTAAATTCCGGTTTTGAAAAATGATTTGGCGATCTAATAAACGCTTAAATAAACGTTTATCAATTGCGGGCGATTGGAAAAGCCAAAAAAAATCTAAAAAACCGCGATGGCAATGGCATGAACGAAACGCACAAAAATTTTATTCTAATCTTAAATTTAATTATTTATTGATAAAAGCAGCTCGTTTTATGTGTGACGGTTTCCTAACAACCGCAAGGCTAAAAATACATTACTCATTTAGCTAGGGAAATAAATTAATCCATATCACCGCTCGCTGGTGCTTTAGCATAGGTTATTTGAGAAAGTAGGGCGATCGACAAAAGCGATTTAAAACAAAGATAAAATATTTCAAAGCTCAGTTTGTTTGAGACACAATTGACTTTAAGTCTGAACTTGTAAGACAAATTAAATTTATTTAATACAGGTTTTACTTGTAAAAAAAATAGGATGGCGATTCACAGGGTGATGTGTCCTAAAGCACAATAAATAACGTTATTAACGTATATCTTACGAAAGATGCAGAAAGTAGAGCCAAATTGCCTTTAGTTTTAAGCACAATGGCGGATGACTGTCAGCGTACAAATGCAGAAAATTGTAGTTAACAACATTAAAAATTAGGAGAACTGATCGAGTGCGATTTTCTAAAAAAACGAGGTTTTTCATGACGGATATTTCACAAGTATCTTCAAAGTCTTTACCAGCAGCAGACGAAATTCAACAGGGCGACAGTCTTGCGTCACAGGATATTACCGACTCGGATACTCACAAACTCCCAGAGGCTAAAAGTGTCAGCGTTTCTTCCTTTGCAGTTAGCTGGGCAAAAAAATATTACAGTACCGTGGCGGCACGAGAAAACCAAGCCCCGCGACAAATTCCCCAAAGCCCAAAGTTGACTAATTTTGAGGGAAATCGAGCCAAAATGGTTGACAAATTGAAACATACCCTGAAATTAGCCAGCGAGATAGGTTGGAGTAGAGTAGAAGCTGTTTTAGGGGAACAAATAGAGCGACACGCGATCGATCGAAGCTTAATTAATCCTTTAGAAATTGCCGCCGACACTCGCACCTTATATCGGAAAGCAATAGACGCTTATGGGGATAGAGAACCTGTTTTCCGCTTGTCAGTGCTGGTAGGAAAAGATATTATCCAAGTGAGGCGGAAATACTCACAGACCGATCCGTTAGTGCTGGGATTTGTGGCGGTGGAGTTTCAATACACTAGCAAAATCTTGTTAGGATGTCTTTCGGAGTTAGAGCGATCGGAATTTACACCATACTTAAAAGTTATAGAGGACTACCTGCACATTCCCTACGGAGAGATTAACCAGGCTGCGGCGAATCAGCCCCCGAATTCAAGAGCTCTATTAGCTGTTCAGCATTTGTTGCAGCATACGACTCAGATTGCTAGTGCAGTGTACGATCGGGCTAGTTCCCAGCATCAAGGATACCGCAGCAGCAGCGGTTATTTGAGCGATCGGGAGGTAAAAATTTCTGGTATCCGGGATGTCGAGATTTTTCAAAGCTATTTGTGCTGGTGCGTTTTGGAAGGTAGCATTCGCCCGGTACAGCAAGAATTGTTTCCAATTTGCGTGATGTTGTACCCCAAACTTAATGTAAGTTGGGAGTTAGTGCAGGATATGCTGCTGATTTTGTTTTGGGAAATATCCGATCGGCTTCCTGATGAAGATTTAACGGTATTTTTACCTTACTTGCGTACTTTGACAGAGATGTTTTCCAGCGATGTCTTTGATAATTAGGTAATTGGTAATTGGTAATGGGGCATGGGGAATGGGGCATTGGGCATTGGTAATTGCCAATCTCTATTTGAAACTCCAAGCTGCAACTGTCAAACATCCCCAACCGACAATAAAAGCAACTCCTCCCAGCGGGGTAATGGCACCCAGCCATTTGATGTCAGTCAAACTCAGGGCGTACAAACTGCCGGAAAAGACGATCGTGCCGGCAATAAAAGCCCATCCAGCGACTGCAAAAAAGGTTTGAGACTCTTGGGCGCGGCTCAAGAGTAAAGCGACAAGTAATAGAGCCAGGGCATGGTACATTTGATATCGGGCGCCGGTCTCAAAAATTGCTAAAGCTCGATCGGTCAATTGACTTTTCAAAGCGTGGGAGGCAAAAGCACCGCCTGCAACGGATAAACCTCCGAAGAGGGCTGCGGCTGTGAGGAAGATTCGGGTTAAGATTAGTGATGACATAATTTAATGATAATTGAATTTTACGGTTGGGTGAGGGCGGGTCGATAAAGCAATCGCTCTTTTTTTCCCACCGATCAATGTGGATGGATGAAAGGGCGATCGTTTTTATGATAAAATTCAGACTATCCATGTAGTAATTGAGCAATTAAATCACCATGATAGCTGAATTTATGGTACAACCTTCATACTGGATTGATAGTGATATTTCGATTCAGAAAGTCAGAAATCTTTACTTATTCAAATTTACGGAAAATCTGCAAGCTAGATTAGAAGAACTGGCAGAGAGGAAAAAGGCTAATCTTTTAACTTCAGAAGAGGTTGTAGAACTAGCAAGTTTATTAGAACTGGATCGGATTTTTACCTTAATTAACGCTAAAGTTATAGCAGCCTCATGTCCATAAACCGTGCTACTCGAAATTTAGTAAGAAGTAGAGCTAGTTTTCTTTGTGAATATTGCCATTCTGCGGAAGAAAGTAGTTCTACTCTATTTACGATCGACCATATTTTACCTCGATCGATTGGTGGTAGCGATGAACTCGAAAACTTAGCTTTAGCTTGTCATCGCTGTAATAATAATCGCTATAACTTTGTTACTGGTACTGACCCAAAAACCGAACAGGAAGTAACTTTATTTAATCCCCGTCAACAGCAATGGTTCGATCATTTTATCTGGTCTGCGGATGGTTTAGAAATAATGGGTATTACTCCAACAGGTAGGGCGACGTGCGATCGATTAGACCTTAACGATCGATATCATAATGAAAGAGCGATTATCAGAGCTCGTCGTTTATGGATTAGAGCAGGGTGGCATCCTCCTTCTAACGATCCTCGCCTTAAAGAATAGCGATCGCCCTTCCCATCCAGAAAGGCGATCGCTCTTTTTTACCGTTGATGATGTAACATGGCTTCAACAGCCTCATAATTCTCAGCTAAACCTGAAATAGCTACCACTCAAGCTCAAATTTGCACCTCCTTGGAGAATGCTAATTAATTCATTTTGAGTCCCACTTTTGCGGTAAATTGCAGTACCAGTTTGATTAACTTGCGAGAAAGGAACTAGCAGGTAATCATCTGCTTCACCCTGCAATTGAATACTATCTTCACTAGCATTAAAGTCAGTAATTAGCGCGTAGTCACTATCGAGATTATCGTAGTAAGTGTTATTGACATCTCCCAAGACGAAAATATCGCTACCACTTCCACCAGTTAAAGTGTCAATTTCCTCAATTCCGGGGTTAATAGCATTGATGTCAACTCCGGTGAGAATATCGTTACCACTATCACCTTTAAGCACGTCATTACCAAGTCCACCAAAAAGGCTATCATTTCCATCTCCACCGATGAGGATATCTTGCCCTTTCTCACCATCTAAGTAGTCATCATTGAGATTTCCTGATAACACATCTTGACCTACATTGCCAAAGATTTTATCATTTCCTTGACGGCCGGAAATAGTATCATCTTCCTGGGTTCCATTGATAATATCATCTTGAACCGTGCCTTCCAAACCATTATTTGGGTTAGTCAAACCGAAACCTCGGCTACCAAAAACCGCATAACTTTTGCCGGGAGAATCTTCAAATAAACTGCCGGGTGCGCCAACAATTATATCGTCGATGCCATCGCCGTTAATATCTCCGCCACCGCTGACAGCAGTACCAACTAAACCATCGGTTTCTACTCCATTTAAAACTAAGGCATTCTTACCGTTAGCTTCTGCTAAGCTGAAATTAGCTGGAAATTCCTTACTTCCAAAAACAACAAATGTTTTGCCTGCATTGTTTTTATCGTCAGAGTTGGCGCTGGAGGCTCCTATTAATAAGTCGTCAAAGCCATCTTTGTTGATATCTCCCGCGTAGCTAACGGCGTTTCCGGCTGAGCCTTCGGCATCGAAACCGAAGATTGTAAAACCATTGGTGCCGTTCAATTCAGCCGGATTAACAATGACAGGAAATGCTTCTTTTTTGCCAAAAATCACAGAGGTTTTGCCTGCGTTAATTTGGTTACCAACTGTCGCACCGGGAGCACCAATTACGATGTCTTTATTGCCGTCACCGTTGATATCTCCTGTGGCGGTGAGAGCGATTCCAGAACGTTCTTCGGGAGTGAGACCGGCGATGACAAATCCGGTAGTTCCATTTAATTCTGGGACGTTAATGCTGCCAGTAAATCCGCCTTGCTGACCGAAGATAACGTAAGTTTTGCCTGCATTAATGCCGCCGTTGGTAGTACCGCCATCTGCACCAATTACGAGATCGGGGATGCCATCGCCGTTGATATCGCCGCTGCTGGCAGTACCGCTAGAATTGCCGTCGATGCCGTTAATAACAAAGCCGTTATTGTTGTTAATTTCAGCTAGGTTTAAGTTAGGAGAAAAACCTGTGGTGCGGCCGTAGATGACGTAGCTTTTACCTGGCGTGCCGCCGAGGGGGCCGGGTGCGCTGATGAGTATGTCGTCAATGCGATCGCCATTAATATCGCTAATACCTGTGGCAAAGAGGCCGGCGTAGTCAAAGGTGTTGGTTCCTGTGACGGCAAAACCATTATTTCCGTTCAAATTAGCCAGGTTGAAGTTAGCAGGAAATCCTTTGTTTGTGCCGAAGACAATGTAAGTTTTTCCGGCATTATTTTGACCGTTGACAGTGGCACCGAAGGCACCAATAATAAAGTCTTTGATGCCGTCACCGTTGATATCCCCTGCACTGCTGACCGATCCGCCGCTGAAACCTTCGGCATCGGTGCCGTTGAGAGTGAAACCATTTTGTCCGTTGAGTTGGGAAAGATTGACGCTGGCGGGAAATTTTTGATTGCCAAAGATGACTTGACTTTTGCCTGCGGCGTTGACGTTATTGGGGTCGGCACCGAACGATCCGACAATGATATCGTCAATTTTGTCGCCGTTGATATCTCCGGTTTTGCTGACAGCAACTCCTGAGAAGTTACCTGCTTCTGTGCCGTTGAGGACGAAGCCATTATTGCCGGAAAGGTCGTCAAGTTTGAGGCTATTTATGTTGACATTAACGGTGGCGGCTTGTATTTGTTTGCCGTCTGTTAGGAGGTAGTTAAATTTATCGGTGCCGGTGAAGTCTGGGGGTGGGGTGTAGCTGAGTTTGTCGTCGCTTTGATCGTCTGGGGTGTTGTTGTTGTCGAGGGTGATGATGCCTCCGGCAACGGATTTTGTGTTGAATTCTTTGATGGAGAGGGGGTCTTTGGCGGTGGTATCGTTGGCTAGGATATCTATTTTTGTGGCTGTGTTGACGGTGGTGGTGGTAAAGTCGCTGTTGGCGGTGAATGGGGAGGCAAATGCTAAAGATCCATTCGTGGTTCGTGCGTTTTTAGCACTTTCAATAAAAGACTCGTCTCCCGTGAGTAAAAAGTCAAGAATGGCAGCGTTAATCAGGTTTTCATCTGTAATTCCCGCAGCGAGAACTTTCTGTCTTGCTTCCTCAAATTTTTGTGGGTCTTTGGCTTGTAAGTCCTCAATAGTAATGGGGTTAAGAGGGAATTTTCGATTAGTAAAGGTGTTAGTGCTTTGACCGGGTTCATAGTGAAAGAGAGATTCCTCTTGTTTGATTCGCCAACTATCAGCATATTTGCCATACAGATCGTTACGGGAAACAGGAGACTGGAGAATTGTTCCGTCCCGCAGAGCAATGTCATCTTCTTGTTTATTGTTGTTATTGCCAAACAGACCCGTAATTTTGCCTTCTCGTTCTTTCGTTAAATAGATATTGATATCTAGGTAGTTTATTCCTTTGAAACTAGCCTGGGTATCAATGTCAATTTGATCGCCACTTGGATAAACAATGGTGTATTGATCTCCTTGGTGATAAATACGACCTTGACCAACACTCAGGTAGCTATTATCAGCAATTTGAGTAGGTTGGTCATTGATGAAAACCTCTGGATTTGGTGTATTAGGCGTTTGTTGTTCCGGTTTGCGGAAAATTGTTATCCGCTGTCCATCAATTTTTGTTGCGATCGCTGTGTTGATAGAGACGGGTTCATTTCTGAAAGGTTCTTGTCGGGTTTGAACTTCTAAGTCTCCACTTTCCGACTTCAGTAGCATGAATTCACCTGCGGTTTGGAAGTCATAACTGAGTCCGTCAATGGTTACTAAGTGAGGTTCGCCCCATGTACTACCTCGATTTTCTGGCTTGGGATCGGGGCTGTCATCATCAATGATAGTGCCTGTTGCTTCAGCGGAGTCTGTGTCTTTACAGTCAGCAAAGAGTTTACCATTTTGGTCTTTGACTGTAAGCGTGAAGGTTTCATCTGTCTCTACTGTTTCATCTCCAGTAACAGGAATTTTAATTTCTCCACTGGTTTGACCTGCTGCAATTGTGACTGATCCACTACCTTTAGGCCAGCTATATGATAGCGTTACTGCCTCCTTTGGTGTATCACGTAGTGTTACTGGAAATACTAAATCTTTAGTACCGCTATCCCCCTCAGTTACACTCGCATCTGAGACTGAGACGGGTAAGTTGTAGGGTATTTCGTACTCGACTTCAACCTTGAGATTTTTATTCCCACTTGGATTCTCATCATCTTGTTCTATCCCCTTAAATTCAGATGTCTTAATAGTCTTGATGATAGGTACAAAAGGAATAGGACTTGGTTCACTTCCAATTAAGGTGATAAATGGTTGACTTGCTAGACCCTCAGATGGAATTCTTACCTCTGGTATAAATGGACCTAATGAAAATTGACCAAGATTTGCTCCCTTTCCTATTCCTAATAAGTTTGCACTTCCACTGACTTCAAGACCTTTACCAATGAAATCGCCCTGCAATACGGAATTAATATTGTTTTTGGCAGTGCCAGAAAGTTCATATATAGCTGTTAATTTCATGATTCCGCAGCCTTGAGATGGTGCTTTAATTGTGAAATCTCCTAATGTTGTTTTAGTTACCTCTTCTAAATCTAAAGTTGGTTCATCTTCTATTCCCTCTTCTAAATCTAAATCTAAATTCGGTTCATTTTGTTTTAACGTTACCGAACCTCCATTTTTTACTGATTCATCATCTAAAGATAAATCGAGACCAATAACTTTATCAGGCTCAAATTTGAATTCTTGTTCCAATGCCAAGCCAATATTTGCTGTCAGATCGAGAATATTGAGTTCAGCATTAAAATCAACTCTTGGTTTGTTTTCAAGATTTTTTTGAGCATCTTGAACTTTTTGCTTGTATGTTTCTTGGAGTAATTTTTCACTTGCTAGTTTATCTCCTACCTGTTTTTCCTGTTGCCTTAATTCATCTAGTTTCTGGATTCTAAATTCTGCCTGCCTTCTGGATGAATCTAATTCAGCCTGTACAGCTTGTCCTGCTTGGAATGCGGCTTCTATTTGTTGTACTTTAGCCTGTGCCGTTCTTAATTCGTTTTCACCATTTAATGTTCGTTCTCGAGCAGCTTGTAATTGTTTTTCTACTTCTTCTAGTTCTTTGTTTGCATTTTTTTCCGCATCTTTTACTCGTTTTAACTCACCACTTGGACTTTTTATAACTACTTTCAAGCCTTCGAGTTCAACATCAACTGGAGAGGTTTTATTGAGTTCTTTAATAAGAGCTTTTAATGCTACATATTGCGGCAACCTATCTGTAAACAAAAGTTGATCTAGATCAAGACCTAAATTCAATATGTTTTTTTCTGTCCTTCCTGTACCTGTAATAACTGGTAGTTGACCATTATTTAATATTTCGGTTTTGAGAGAGTTAATTTCAGGTCGATTAGCTGTTATCTTTGCACCTCCACCGAACAGGTCTAAATTCACCTGGTTTGCTAAGATAGAAACAATATCTATTTTAGATTCAGCTTGAAACTCTGAAAATTTTACTCCTGCCAGTGATAATGGTTCTCCAGTCAAAGGATTTTTCAAGTTCGGTTCAGTTGTAAACTGAGCTTGCTCTAAACTCACATTGAAGTTTAAACCTGCGTTTGGTAACTTAAATGCTTCTGTTCCTTTTTCAATGTCGTTAAATGATGGTGATGTGACTTGAGTATTACCTTTTAATGTGTACTCTTCACCAGGAGCAAGGTTATTTGGTATCTCTACATTAACATTTACAGGATATGAAAACTCGGTTTTGCCATAATTACCCCAATTAGCGAAAATATCCAACTTAATATTAGCAGGCTTAAACTCAAATTTACCCCCAAGAAAGTCTGTTGTGATTGGTTCTTCTGGAAATTTTTTCTCAAATAGAGGGGTAGGGGTATTATTATTAGATATATCAGTCCAGCTAACCTCCCCACTAAAGAAGTTAAGACTGTCTGACTGAATTTTCTGCTCGATCGCCCTCAATTCCCCATCTAAAACAACCACCGCCGAATCATCCTCACCCTTCAACGCCGCCAATTCCCCCTGACTCAACGCCTTACCTTGAACTAAATCCGAAAAAATCTCCCCCTCATCCCCGATCGCATCTACACTATTAATCTGCGAATCAACAAAATGCCCAAACTCTTCCAGCAAAACACCCGCAACAGCCGTAACATTCCCCGCATTTTTGGCAAGGAATTCCCGCGACAGATAAATCTTCCCTGTCGCAGCCGCAAACGCACCCAAAGCACCATTAATCTCTGCTTCGGAACGAATCTCAATCTCTGGAAAATTGCTAAAATCTCCCTGTGCCCAAGCTGATGCTAACTTGACAGCTTTCTCAACATCAAAGCTATTGCCGAATGCTACCTGGATCTTAGTCAGAAAATCTGGAGTTGTCGCCAAACTGCTGAGGAAATTCTGTGCGATGCCTACGGCTGGCTTCGCCTCCGCACTTCCCATTCGCAAATCGCCCGATTCTACCAATTCAGTACCGAAAAACTCATCATCTGTTAGCCATTTCATAATCCGATCTCCTCAAAAAAGCTAAGTGTTGCCAAAAAATACAAAAGGCCGGGAAAGTGACAAATGCGATCGAAGCGATCGCGCTTGCCCTTTCACCAGCCCCGTGGGGATTGAACCCTCATATCTCAAGCTAGGTTGTTACCTAATATTCAATTGTTTAAACAATGATGCTGTCGCCCATCATCGAGGCTGTACAGAGTATATCATTGCGGGTACTTTACCCGACGTAAAAATAATCTACACGATTTAATTTAACCTGTCAATACTCCAGTTATCTTTTTTTAGTAAGTTTCATGGTGGGGTGGGGGCGGGTTTAAAAAGACGATCTGTGGGTGACAGAATCGATCGGTGAACCCGCCCCTACAAATTTATAGGAATATTTTACCAGACCTGTAGGGGTGGGTTCGCCTAAATCTTTGACACCCATCATCAAATTATAAAAACCCGCCCCCACCCAACCCATCCCACCTATTCCTTTGAATTCCACTCCCGAACATCTTCCTCAGAAATGTGATGCCGATAAAAAGTAGAACCTTTCACAGTCACTTGAATATTACCTTTACCCTTTTCTCTCCTCTCACTCTCAATAATCACCTGTCCAAACCCTGTTTCTGCCCAAGTTTCACACAAAATCTTCTCAACTTGATTCAAAACCTTATTAATCGGATTCTCTTTGCTTTCTGGCGCTGATGACATATCTGTTTCCACCTTCTGATTTAACTTAGCTTTGCTGTTGATGTCGCCTGCTTTGTCAGTCCGATCGCCTCCAGCATCCTCTGACAAAAACCTCATAGCTTTTTACCCCCCTAAATTTCAGCCTCTATATAGATTGCGGAAATAGCCCTATGTTTTTACGCATAGTTCCAGCTTTTGTAACAATCATTTACACGATCGCTCCCAAAGCCGCAAATAGTGAAGCACAACTGGGGCGCCCGTGACAATTAGCAGTGTTTACATCCCAACAATCCGCACCCATCCCATCTGACAGAAACTCCATACTTCCGATCTTCAAAATGGTGTTTGCAAAAATTCAATTATTGGATAACTTTTTAACCCGTATTCTATAAACCCGCCCCAGCCCAGCCATCACCCCAGAAGCTGAGAAAGTGTAAAATGAAAAGTGGTTAGTTTGAAGAGCGCAAGATATTCCCACAACAGCACAGATATGGCCAACCTTCGTTCTTTTTGCTGGGCAACAAAATTGTATCGTAGTGTTAACTTAGTCCGTACAGATGAGCGGACAGGAAATGTGTTCATCTTGGTTGGTGAAGAAATCGAAATGGAAATTAAACCCGACGGAGAATGGATTGAGTAAATATGAAACCCAACTTCAATGAAATGAGCAAGAAAGAGTTACGCACTTATGTACTCGCTCATCGAGATGATAATGAGGCATTCTATGCCTATGTTGATAAAATCAATGCTGAAGGGAACCGGGTAACGCATCCACCCGCAAAATCTTTAGAGGATATGGAAAATTATCCAGAGTTTATAGAAAAACTCCGCCGCGATCCGGGCCACCAAGAATCAGCTTAGATGTAGTTAGGGCGGATTCACCTAAATCTTTGACACGCATCAACAAATTGTATAAACCCGCCCCAAACCGCCAAAAAATGATGTAAACTGGCCTCAGAATTTGCAGATATTTTACCCTATTTCCGCACAGCTTCCAGCAAGCGAGAATAGTAAAAGCTAGTGCTATTCATGGCTGTTCTGTTAACAACAAAGCCGTTGGTTTCTAGGATTTTGATAATATCTGCTTCGCGGTGCTGGTAAGCGCGGGTAGTTTTGCTCGGGCCGGGGAAAAGTTCGCCAAATTTTTTGAGGGCGGTGAGTGCTAAAGTTTTTGGGGCAAAACTGAGAATTAGTCGCGATTGAGCGATCGAACTTAGGTGTGCGATCATTTCCGCAGCCTTATTTTGAGGATAGTGGATCAATACGTCCAAACAAATCACCGTGTGAAATTTGCCCGTTAAAGCTTCCAAATCTTGGGCGGCGAAGGAGATGTTGTAGAGCTTGCCGGGAACGGCTGTAGCTCGATCGTAGGCTTCTGCTACCATCTTTTCAGAGATATCGCTGGCACAAACAATTGCCCCAGCCTCAGCCAGAGGAATGCTCAGAGATCCCACACCGCAGCCGGCATCGCAGACAGAAAGCCCGCGCAAATTGCCGTCAGCTTGCAGCCAGCCGAGCACTGTATCCACCGTTTTCTGGTGTCCGGTGCGGATGTCTAGCTGCACTTTATTGACTTTGCCGTCGCCGTAAATTCGCTGCCAGCGATCGAATCCCGTCGAGTTAAAATACTGTCTAACTATAGTTTTGTCGTCTACCAAATTCATCGATCTGCCTGCTGCTAAGTTATTGCCAACGGTTAAATATTATAAAGCCGCAGCGGCAGTTATTGTTGACCGAAAGTAATTTAGTCCGGGGCCCCCGGATTTATCAGTGGGGTCAGTTCTTCAATTTTCAATCTAAAATCTAAAATCTAAAATCTAAAATCTATTGACACTCCCCACCCAATTAAATTGAGTTAGATTGATTGATACGGGCGATCGCAACTCGAACAATCCCGAATTGAGAAACTAATTGAATAACAACCGAGTTGCAGCCGATCGCCATTCGATCGATAATTTTAATCAGCCCTAACTTTTAAAAATATGGTGCTACAAGATCATTTCCGCCCGCCGCTGTCGGTGCGCCGTCACTGGCACGCCTTTCACAATGCGTGGGCGACTTACATTGCATCCGATTTGAATGCCAAATTACCCGCAAATTATTTTGCCGAGCCCAACGTGCAGTTTGGGATTGAAATTGATGTAGCAGCTTTTGAGGAACCTCTACCGGAGTTTGATTGTCCAGAGACGGTAATTCGTTTGCCAATAGATTTCCCAAACAATTGGATGTCACCCCCAGCCCAAAGCGTGCCTTTTCTAACTGTGGCGGAAACCGTGCAAGTCAGTATTTTTAACACTGAAGCGGGCCCGGTATTAGCCGGTGCAATTGAATTAGTAAGTCCTGCCAACAAAGATCGTTCTACTCATCGCGGTGCTTTTGTTTCTAAGTGCGAGACGTATTTGCGCCAGGGAATTGGGTTGGTAATAGTTGATGTTGTGACAGGAAGGAAGGCAAATCTTCATAATGAATTGTTAGCCCGTCTGGCGGAAGCAAGTGCTTCGCCCTTCAACGCTGACCTCTATGCTACAGCTTATCGACCGATCGAGCGAGACGGCAACCAATGCCTCGATATTTGGCAGGAAAAACTGGCTGTGGGCTGCGCGCTTCCTGCTTTACCGCTGTGGCTGCGGGGCGAGATTTGCTTGGCTGTGGAATTAAATAATATTTACGATCGAACTTGCCGAGAACACCGAATTGCTGTTAGCAGCGCTTAGCATCAGGACTCTTCGTTCTCAATACGAACTCTACTGCGCGAGAAACTAATGGCATGGAAACTAAATGGAACCACTTAAAACAACCGATGCCAAGTCAATTCTTTTGTCTGCGCGTTTAAATTCCAGCGCAACAATTGAGTTGCCGATTTGCCAATAATTCCCGAAAGTCCGATCGCCATTCTCGGAGATTCAGTTGCCAGGGCGATCGCACTTTCGGCATCGCAAATCCCCCACTCCACCAAATTCTGCACTCCCGCCAACAGCGGCAGAGTTGTACCTGCCAAAGTAGCAGATTCCAGGGGCGAGTGGTAATCTAATCTTACCCAAGCCGTACCTTTTCTGACTTCAATTTGTCGGGAATCCCAAGGATAAACACCGTCAGGCAAACCCAAAGGAGCCAAAGCATCGCTCACTAAAAAAACGCCTTTTTCATACCTGCCAGCGCGCAACAAAAAATCAATCATTGTCGGAGAAACGTGCTTGCCGTCAGCAATTAAACCGCATTTTACGCCCGGAGAAACGATCGCCGCTCCCAACAAACCCGGTTCTCGGTGGTGCAAACTCGGCATCGCATTAAAAGCGTGAGTTACCATTGAAGCTCCCCGAGCAAACGCTTGCTGCGCTTGCTCAGCCGTCGCTTGGGAGTGTCCGAGACTGACGGCAATTCCCAAACTTTGCAAATAGGGAATGACTTCGCCAGTGCTGTCTAACTCCGGCGCTAAAGTAATTATTTTGACAATATCGGCACAATCTCCTAAAACTTGCTTGACATTTTCTATAGTTAGCGGTAGTAAAAACTCAACTGGGTGAGCTCCTCGCTTCTGGGCGTTCAGAAAAGGGCCTTCGAGGTGAACGCCCAGAATTTCCGCTGTTTTGGGTTTATTGGTTGCGGGAGCGGTAGTTTTTGCAGTGCGGATATAATCAGCTATCGTCGAGAGCGATCGCCCAAATTTATCGAGCGAAGTTGTTACCAAAGTCGGCAAAAAAGCATCGACTCCTTGATACCATAAAAATTGACAAATTTTCGGTAAAACTTCAATATGCTTATTTTCTAAATCTGGAAAAGCAAAACCGAGAGCCCCGTTAATCTGCAAGTCAACACCGCCCAGAGAAAGCCAATCGCCTGCAACATCAAGCACTTGCAAATCGGGAGGAGAAATTCGTTTAAATACTTTGTCCATCGGGTAAACTTCTTGAATGATGCCCGTTTCGTCAATAGCAAGCATCTGCAAATCTTTGCAACCGGGGAGGCGAGCATTGAGAATATCTGTGAGGGCGGCAGTTGGGGTTGTGGCTTCAGTCATCCGATTTTAGATTTTAGATTTTAGATTTTAGATTTAATATTTGCTACGGATAAATCCGGTGGCTGGCGATGAGGAGGGGGAGCTTTTTGCTTTTTGCTGGCTCCAGGGCTGCTCAGACGGGGGCTTGTGGCAAAATTGCTTTTAAGGGTCAGTTTTGGTACAAAATATCTAAATTTGAGTTAACGCAATCATTTAAAATTAGCATTTATCTGAAATCTCAAATCTGAAAATTTTATGAATCAAGCGACAGTTGGAATTATCATGGGTAGCGATTCGGATTTGCCAACCATGAAAGATGCGATCGCAGTTTGCGAAGAATTCAATATACCTTGCTCCGTGGCGATCGTCTCGGCGCACCGCACGCCGGATCGCATGGTGGAATACGCCCAAACCGCGCACCAACGGGGCTTGAAAGTCATTATCGCAGGTGCCGGGGGAGCGGCGCACCTCCCGGGTATGGTAGCATCTTTAACGCCCTTGCCAGTAATTGGCGTGCCGGTACCGAGCCGCCACCTGCAAGGGGTAGATTCGCTGTACTCGATCGTGCAAATGCCAGCCGGGATACCCGTAGCGACAGTGGCGATCGGCAATGCTAAAAATGCTGGCTTGCTGGCAGTTCAAATATTAGCAGTTTACCAGCCAGAATTGCTAGAGCGAGTCTTGGATTACCGCAAAACTTTGTCCGAATCAGTAATGAAAAAACAAACTCAGCTAGAAGAGCTAGGCTATCAAAAGTATCTCAATCTGAACCAATAACCTCTAAACTTTTGTAGTAAACTTGGAAAGTTTTCCGAATATTGCTGAGCTTACTAGCCGTAAAGAGGGTGAAAGTGATTAAAATGAGTGTCGGAAAGAAAAAGTCGAAACAAGTCAGGCGGGATGCTTTAAATTTCCCATCCGCTAAATTTTTTACGAAAGTCAAAAGGTTGAAGAAGTTACCACGGGCGATCGCCCGCCTCACTCCAAGTTGGCAAGCCTGCATACCTTTAGCTGCAATCACCGTCTTGGTGTGGGGATATGCCGCGGTAGCCCAAACCCCTGCCGCGCCAACCACCGAGGAACAATTAGCAAGCCTTAAGGTGGGCATGGATACCATGTGGGTGATGGTGGCGGGGATGCTAGTGTTCTTTATGAACGCCGGTTTCGGTATGTTGGAAACCGGTTTTTGCCGCCAAAAAAATGCAGTCAACGTGCTGTCCAAAAACTTGATTGTTTTTGCGCTTTCTACGATCGCATTTTGGGCGATCGGCTTTGCCTTAATGTTCAGCGACGGCAACGGTTTTATCGGCAGCAGCGGCGGATTTTTTCTGTGGAACGTAGCTGACAACAGCCCCGCCACAGGAGACGCTTATCAAGGCATTTTCAGCGCATTAAACTGGACGGGAGTCCCCCTCAACGCTAAATTCTTTTTCCAATTAGTTTTTGCGGGAACTGCTGCCACGATCGTTTCTGGAGCAGTTGCAGAGCGAGTTAAATTCATTGACTTCTTAATTTTCTGCTTGCTGCTAGTAGGAATTGCTTACCCAATTACCGGACACTGGATTTGGGGCGGCGGCTGGCTGGCAAAAGCCGGTTTCTACGATTTTGCAGGTTCGACAGTGGTTCACTCGGTAGGCGGTTGGGCTGCTTTGATGGGAGCGGCATTTTTGGGGCCGCGGATCGGCAAGTACCGCGACGGCGATACTGTGGCGATGCCGGGACACAATATGAGCATTGCCACCCTAGGCTGTTTGATTCTGTGGTTGGGTTGGTTCGGGTTTAATCCCGGTTCGACAATGGCAGTCGATTCAAATGCGATCGCCCACATTGCGATCACCACCAACACTGCGGGTGCCTTCGGGGGAGTTGCTGCAACCATTACTGCTTGGCTGTACCTTGGCAAACCCGACCTTTCGATGATTATCAACGGCATCCTCGCCGGCTTAGTCGGGGTAACAGCTAGCTGCGCTTGGGTTAACGTGCCCAACTCTGCCATTATCGGCACGATCGCCGGCATTCTGGTAGTTTTTGCCGTAACTTTCTTTGACAACTTAAAAATTGACGACCCTGTAGGCGCAACTTCAGTTCACTTAGTCTGCGGCATCTGGGGAACTCTGGCAGTTGGGTTGTTTGCTGACGGCCCTACAACTGGAATTTATACCGCAGGCCCGGCAGCCGGATTGCTCGTGGGCGGAGGTTTCGGCCAACTCTGGGCGCAGTTGGTCGGCGTTATCTCTGTAGGCGGGATGACCGTGCTGCTGAGTACGATTTTTTGGGCTGCACTCAAAGCTTTGCTGGGTATCCGCGTTTCTGCTTCAGAGGAGGCTGAAGGTTTGGATATCGGCGAACACGGGATGGAAGCTTACACCGGGTTTGTGAAGGAAACTAGCTTGGACAACAGAATTGAGGGCGGCTACGGCGGCGGTTCTGGGGGGAGGACTGCTAAACTGTAGACCGTGCGCTCGATCGACCTGCTTCAGCTTTCGTGCCTTAAATTAGCGATTTGTCAGCTAATTCACGCCTTTATTTAGAAAAACCACAATCTAAAATATTTGCCTGCTGATGCAGTCCCGGACGCACTCGCGACCCTCAAAAACCCGGTTTATCCTTCTCAGTCTCTTGCTAAAATCACGCAATTACTTTAAGAAACCGGGTTTCTGCGTCCACGGCAGTATTAGGGAAATTTTTGTCAATTGCTGCTTTGACAAATCCGATTTCTGTGCAAGAAAGTTTGGTAGGCAGATTTTTTATGGTAGAGTAGTGCGAAAAAGCAAAGTTCTGCATCGCCGTCGCGCCCAACACAGCACAGTGCTTGATTCTTACAAGAATTGAGGCGAAAAGTGAGCGGTAAAATTTGATGCAGCAATGAGTGCCAATTATTCGGTGTGGTGACTGCAAATCGCTTGAGTTTATGGAGAAGTTTGGAGGAGTTAACAGAAGTAGAACTCATAAATCCCTGTTAGGGATGGAAGTTAGCCGATCGAAAAGTGTTCCGGTTTGGGCTTTGCTATCTCTGGTAACGAACGGGGTACTGATATTGACAGTCGCTCAATTGCTGCGGGGACACAACTTAACAGAAAGCTCTCCTGCGAGTGCTGCGGTGACAGCAGAAAGCGCTGAGGAACTAATTCGCCAGCCGGCGACAAACTCTGCAAAGGCATTGCTAGACGTGCCCGTTCCGGGACAGCGACACAAATGGACTTACCAGCAGTGGGTGACGCAGTTGGGCCGCGAAGCTGAGGCGACGGCGGCGAATCGACCCCCAAAACTGAGTGTTTTGGCTGGGGATTCTCTGAGTATGTGGTTTCCGACGAAGCTGTTACCGCCCGATCAAATTTGGCTGAATCAAGGGATTTCGGGGGAGACTTCCGTGGGTTTGTTGAAGCGGTTGCAGTTGTTCGATCGAACTGTGCCCGATACGGTGTTTGTGATGATCGGGATTAACGATTTGTTGCGGGGGGCCAGCGACGAAGGGATTTTGGACAACCAGCGGCAGATTATTCGCGATTTGCGGTGGGCTCATCCCAAAGCACAAGTGGTGGTGCAGTCAATTTTGCCGCACAGCGGGGAACAAGCTACTTGGGAAAATCGCGATCGGCTGTTGGCGATTCCTAACAGTCGGATTCGGGCAATAAATCGGCGGCTGAAAGAAATTGCTAGTTCCGAAAATGTTTTGTATCTGGATTTGCAACCGCTGTTTGCAGATGCTGACGGCAATTTGTCAACCGAACTCAGCACAGACGGCTTGCACCTGAACGATCGAGGTTATCTGGTTTGGCGATCGGCCCTGCAATTGTTCGGTCAGATCCAGTTGAAAAATTAGTCATTAGTCATTAGTCATTGGTCATTAGTCATTGGTCATTAGTCATCAGTCATTAGTCATTAAGCTGTTGTGCATTTAAACCACTAACTAGGGTCTTCCGGGTGCGTCATCCGCCAACACGCTCCGCTTAAACGGGAAACACTTCGGACGCCCGGCACCATACAATCTGTTTTAAATGTTCAACAGCTTAGTCATTAGTTAGAAGGATGAAGGATGAAGTCATATTCTCCCCAACTCTCCCCAACTCCATTGGTGACAAGTTAAGACTTAATTGCATTTGTCAATCAGTAATATTACTCAAAAAAACTGCTGTTTTAGGAGTGGAAAATTCACGATTTGAGAGGGAGTAGGTATAAATATCACCCTCGGCACGATCGCACGATCGCCCAAATCTCAGTTTTGGGCCCAAAATCCGAGTAAATGTTGAGCATAATTGCTGATTGACAAATGCTTTCTTAGCTTAACTTGTTACCGATGCCCCAACTCTGTCTCGAATTCTCCCTCTCTCCCTCTCTCCCTCTCTCTCCCTCTCTCTCCCTCTCTCTCCCTCTCTCTCCCTCTCCCCCTCTCCCTCTCTCCCTCTCTCCCTCTCTCCCTCTCTCCCAACACCGGTTACTCTGCTCTCAAGGGTTATGTCAAGTAGCCGTCGATAGATTAAGAAATATGATACAGGGGTATTTAGTATATTCTGATACAGAATAATTGTTTGTACAAATGGTGCAATCCAAAAGGCATGGAGTATTAGATTGATAGTTGACGAATTTAGATGAGTCCGGCTATACGAAGTCGGGGGTTGAGGATTTGGGAATTATCTATTGAAGATTTGTTCCACCAAAACAGCGACTTAAAACCAAATAACTATTGCATCTAAAATCCTCGCATCTAAAATCGGCTCGTCTTCCCTGAAAATTGCTGAGTATTAGAAGGTAAAAGTAACGTGCTCAAAAAAAGTTTAACGATCGGCATCATCGCGCTGTGGCTGTTAAGCGGGCCGCTGACGGACAATGCCTTAGCTCAAGAAGCTGCTGCCGCGGTGGCGCCGAATCCGATCGACACCGGCGATACGGCCTGGATGTTGGTCTCCTCAGCACTGGTATTACTGATGACACCGGGGCTGGCGTTTTTCTACGGGGGACTGGTGCGATCGCGCAACGTCCTCAACACCATGATGATGAGCTTAGTCATGATGGGACTGATCGGCGTCACCTGGACGCTGTGGGGCTACAGTTTGGCCTTTGATGTGTCCATCAAGGCACCTGAATTTGGCACAGGGATCGAAACCTTCATCGGCGGCTTGGACTGGATGTTCTTGAACAACGTCACGGCGGACACACCCGATCCGATCGGCTACGCACCGACAATACCCCACCAAGTCTTCATGGTGTATCAGATGATGTTCGCCATCATCACTCCGGCACTGATTTCCGGGGCGATCGTCGAACGGGTAACATTTAAAACCTATTTCTGGTTCGTGCTGCTGTGGTCTACCTTCATCTACTCTCCTTTAGCCCACTGGGTTTGGGGTAGAGGCTGGCTGGGGGCGATGGGAGCTCTCGACTTTGCCGGCGGCACAGTTGTACACATCAGTTCCGGCGTTTCTGCGGTAGTCGCAGCTTGGGTAATCGGGCCCCGCAAAGACCACTTAAACAAGCCCCACACCCCCCACAACGTGCCCTACGTGTTGTTGGGAATTGGGCTGCTGTGGTTCGGCTGGTTTGGCTTCAACGGCGGTAGTGCTTTGGGCTCTGGTTCTTTAGCAGCAGTGGCTTTTGTCACCACGATGATTTCTACAGCAGCCGGCGGTTTAACTTGGACAATTGTGGAATGGGTGCTCAAAGGCAAACCCACAGCAGTAGGAATTGCTAGCGGTTTCCTAGCCGGATTGGTGGGCATCACACCTGCGGCTGGATTCGTGCTTCCAGTCGGGGCGCTTTTGATCGGATCGATCACTTCAGTTTGCTGCTTCTTCGCCGTTAGTTGGCGGGCTAAGCTGGGATTTGACGACTCTTTGGATACATACCCGGTTCACGGCGTCGGCGGAACTGTGGGCGCGATTCTGACTGGCGTGTTTGCCACTAAAGCGGTGAACGCTGCCGGAAATGACGGGCTGTTTGCCGGGAATCCGGGGCTAATCGTGACCCAGTTTGTAGGCGTTCTAGCTACTTACGTGTTTGCCGCTGTCGGCACTTTTGTGATCCTGAAAATTTTAGCGCAGTTTATGGAACTGCGAGTGCCGTCATCTGCTGAAGACCAAGGTTTGGATATCGGCTTGCACGGGGAAGAAGCTTACGGTGAGGATTTTGCCGGCGGTTTCAGTTCGTTTGAATCGGGTTCTCCTTTTGCGCCGAAGAAGGTTTGAAGCTGATTTTCTGAATAAGTTCGATCGTGTAGAGACGCAGGTATGTGGGTCTCTACGCTTTTTTTTGAGGTGTTTTAACGAACCGCGAAGGCGCGAAGAGCGCGAAGAAGGAAGAGGAAGAAGGGTTAAAAGGAGTGTTCGCTCAAGTTTTTCTTTCTTCTTTTTTCTTTCTTCGTGTCATTCGCGTCTTCGCGGTTCATTCCTTCTTTCCTCTCAATTCAATGTGTCGATCGTATAAATAGCATATCCCCTGTTCGCCACTGAGCCAATAATCCCGATCGCACCCCAGGCATTCTAAAATCAAAGGTAATTCACCTAGATTTCAACTCGATACCTCATGGATACTAAAGCTTTTAAACGATCGCTCCAACAGTCTGAAAACTACCACCGCAAGGGTTTCGGACACGAAGCTGAGGTAGCTGGCGTGATGCAGACGGCTTATCAAAGCAGTCTGATCCAGCAAATTCGCGACAATAATTACAGACTGGAACGCGGCGCAGTCACGATCCGGCTGGCTCAGGCTTTTGGCTTTTGCTGGGGGGTGGAACGCGCTGTAGCTATTGCTTACGAAACTCGCCAACATTTCCCGTCAGAACGGATTTGGATTACTAATGAGATTATTCACAATCCGTCTGTAAATCAGCATTTGCGCGATATGGAGGTTGGTTTTATTGCTGTTGAGAAGGGGCAGAAAGATTTTTCGGTTGTCGATCGTGGCGATGTGGTAATTTTACCTGCTTTTGGGGCTAGCGTACAAGAAATGCAGTTACTTAATGATAAGGGCTGCAAGATTGTTGATACTACTTGTCCTTGGGTTTCTAAGGTTTGGAATACAGTTGAAAAGCACAAAAAGAGGGATTATACTTCGATTATTCACGGTCAATACAAGCATGAGGAAACTGTGGCGACGAGTTCTTTTGCTGATAAGTATTTGATTGTGCTGAATTTGCACGAAGCTGAATATGTTAGCAATTATATCTTGCACGGGGGCGACCGCGAAGAGTTTCTTGCTAAATTTAGCAAGGCTTATTCTGCTGGTTTTGACCCGGATGTGGATTTGGAAATGGTGGGAATTGCCAACCAAACTACTATGCTCAAAACAGAGACTGAGAACATTGGCAAGTTGTTTGAAAAGACGATGATGCGGAAGTTCGGGCCGGAAAATTTGAACGAACATTTTCTGAGTTTTAATACTATCTGCGATGCGACTCAGGAACGGCAAGATGCTATGTTGAGTTTGGTTGAGGAAAAGTTGGATTTGATGCTGGTTATTGGGGGTTTTAATTCTTCTAATACTACGCACTTGCAGGAGATTGCGACCGACAAAACTATTCCTTCTTATCACATTGATTGTGCGGAGCGTATTTTACCGGGAAATCGGATCGAGCACAAGCCTTTAGGGGGAGATTTGGTCGTAGCTGAGGGTTGGTTGCCGGAGGGTAAAATTGTGGTGGGCGTGACTTCGGGTGCTTCGACGCCTGATAAGGTTGTTGAGGATGCGATCGATCGAATTTTTGCGATGAAAGCGGCTGCTGTTGTGTAATTATTTGTTTGTTGAAGGGCGATCGATCTCCCTGGCACCCTCCTTAAAAAATCAGGGACTGGAGCGCTCTCAAAGTCCCTCCGACGGGGGATGCGATGGGGATCGATACTGGGCTACAAACGAGATCGATCGCAGATTTTAGTCTTAAATTTATACGCTTTGACCCCGCCCAAAAACGGAAGCCCCGAAAATCGTCGTGGAGATTCCAAAATCTTAGACTCTTGTTAGAGTTCCCAGATTCAAAGCTGCAAGTAAATCTAAAATCTAAAATCTAAAATCTCAAATCGACTTGACCCCGCCCAAAAACGGAAGCCCCGAAAATCGTCGTGGAGATTCCAAAATCTTAGACTCTTGTGAGAGTTCCCAGATTCAAAGCTGCAAGTAAATCGTAAATCTAAAATCTAAAATCTAAAATCTAAAATCTAAAATCGATTTGACCCCGCCCAAAAACGGAAGCCCCGAGAATCGTCGTGGAGATTCCAAAATCTTAGACTCTTGTGAGAGTTCCCA
>NZ_JAUBRJ010000066.1:0-12616 GCF_036701805.1 Microcoleus sp. N3A4 | reverse complement strand
ACGGAAGCCCCGAGAATCGTCGTGGAGATTCCAAAATCTTAGACTCTTGTGAGAGTTCCCAGATTCAAAGCTGCAAGGTATCCGCTCAATAATTCGGGGCGGACTACCCACTCACGAAGGATTTTGCGTCATTTGAGGTGCATCGTTGAGCGATTTACCCCGGATTATTGAGCGGATACGCTGCAAGTAAATCTAAAATCTAAAATCTAAAATCTCAAATCGACTGGCCGTGTCCGCTCGATCAAAAAATTCGATCGCCCGCATCCAGCTAAAATAAAAAAGGCAGGACTCGCACGCCGAGTATTTCATGAACAAATCGCTGACTCGCCAAATCACCGCAGGCATTGGAATCGCCTTGGCGCTGCTAATTTTCAATGCGGCAACTTCCTACCGCAACACTCTCAAGTTAGTCGAAAACGAACGCTTGGTGAGCCACACTCACCAAGTTTTAACAGAACTCGAAGCCACGCTTTCCACCTTAAAAGATGCTGAAACCGGACAACGCGGTTATTTGCTGACGGAAGAAGAAGGGTATTTAAAACAGTATCAAAGTGCGATCGCCCGCGTCAACGAACAAGTAGTCGGATTGCAGCAATTAACCGCTGACAACAACCGGCAGCAACAGCGTATTCGCAACTTGAAAATTGCGATCGACTCTAAATTAGCGGAACTCGAAGGAACCATCAATGTGCGGCGCAAACAAAACTTAGCAGCAGCCCTGCGGCAAGTAAAAAGCGGTAGGGGAACGCAACTCATGGGCGGTATTCGGCAGCAGGTAGCTGTAATGGTAGCCGAAGAAACTCAGCTATTGCAGCAGCGCGCCCGAGAATCTCAAGCCAGCGCTAATTTGACAATCCTGACTTTTACCGTTGCTGCTTTTGTAAATTTCCTGTTGATGGTGTTGGTTTACTATTTGGTGAAGCGCGATCGAACTTTGCGCGACAATGCCGAAATCAAGCAAAATCAACTGTTAGAACAGCTACAGCACGATCGCCACTCCCTAGAATTAACCGAAGAACGTTTTCGCAGCGCCATTGTCAACGCACCGCTGCCAATTATGCTGCACGCTGAAAACGGAGAAGTTTTGCAAATCAACTGCGCTTGGACAGAACTCTCAGGCTACGAATCCTCAGAAATTCCCACAATTGAAGATTGGACAGAAAAAGCTTACCACAGCCGCAAATCGCTAGTGCAAGCAGATATCGATCGGCTGCACCAATTAAACGCGCGCCTTTCAGTAGGCGAATACATGATTGCCACAGCCAGCGGCGAAACTCGAATTTGGGATTTTTATTCCGCACCTTTAGGCAAGCTTTCCGACGGCAGAAATTTAGTAATTAGTACCGCCATTGACATAACTGCGCGCAAACAAGCAGAAGCGGAAATTCGGATGCTCAACGCTACGTTAGAACGGCGGGTGCAACTCCGCACCAATCAACTTCAAGCAGCTAACGAAGAATTAGAATCTTTCACCTATACCGTCGCCCACGATTTGCGGGCTCCCCTGCGGGGAATGCAGGGATTAGCTGAAGCTTTATTAGAAGATTATCGCGACCTCCTCGACGAACTCGGTCAAGAATACGCCCAGCAAATTGTTAATTCGGGGCAACAATTAGAAGCATTGATCCAAGATTTGCTAGCTTACAGCCGCCTCAGCCGCAGTGATTTATCGCTGCAAGTTTTAGACTTAGAATCTGCTGTCGCCGAGGCAATTGCTATGGTACAAGCCGACGCTAAATCCAGCGGCGCTCAAATCAGTATTCGATCGCCTTGGTTTGCAGTAATTGCCCACCGAGTTACTTTAGTTCAAGTAATCGCAAATCTGCTGACTAATGCTATAAAATTTGTGGAAGGCGCATCGCCACAAGTGCAGATATGGGCTGAGGAAATTGAGCTGTCTCAAGAGGGAGAAACCGACAGCGAGACACGGGGAGAATGGGAAAGTGAGGCAGTAGGAAAGTGGGAGAATTCGCAGTTACTGATTGCCTCTTGCCAATTGCCCGAGCGCATCATCCGTCTCTGGGTAGAAGACAACGGCATCGGTATTGCTCCAGAACATCAAAAACGCATTTTTCGCGTCTTTGAACGCCTGCACGGTATCGAGTCTTACCCCGGAACTGGTATAGGATTAGCTATTGTACAAAAAGGAGCCGATCGCATGGGCGGTCAAGTTGGTGTGGAATCTCAATTAGGACAAGGCAGTCGATTTTGGATAAATTTGAGGAAGGCATGAAAGTAATGCAGACGATTTTGCTGGTGGAAGATAATCCCGTTGATATTCTGTTGATGAAGCGGGCTTTTCGCGATCGAATTTTTACTAATACTTCGCTGCAAATTGTCCGAGATGGAGATGCAGCGGTTTTTTATTTAAATGGTGACGGAGAATACTGCGATCGCGATCGCTATCCTTTACCTGCGATAATTTTACTAGATTTGAAATTGCCCAGGCGATCGGGTCACGAGGTTCTGGTTTGGCTGAAGCAGCAGCCGGAACTAAAACGCTTGCCGGTGGTTATGCTTACTTCTTCTAACCAAACATTTGATGTCACTCAAGCTTATGATTTAGGGGTAAATTCTTATTTGGTTAAGCCAGTTGGCTTTGCTTCTTTATTAGAAATGATGCAGAGTTTTAGCGAGTATTGGCTCAACCATACCGAACTGCCGGAACTTATCGATTTTTCTGGTTTGTAGTGGGATTTTCCCGGTGTTTATTGCTGGTTTCTTCGTTACTAGGCTCTTAGTCGTAACCAGTGAATTAAGTTTCTAGTGAGGAATCCCGTCCTGTATCATCTTAAAGGGGCGACCTCCAACATTTTCATGATGAGCGATCGATCATTACTTTAGCTAACAGCCAAATTATCAATTGTTAAAGTGGTACACATTCTGGTAATAGAGCCGCAGGTGCGATTTTATGCAGAAGCTGAGAGGAATATATCTATCTTTGGGTAGAAGACAACGGCATTGGAATTGGATCAGAATTTCATGACAGGATTTTTGGATTGTTCGATCGCCTGCACGGTCAAGAAGTGTATCCCGGGCCAGGCATTGGGCTGGCGATCGCCCGCAAAGGAGTCGATCGAATGGGCGGCGCGATCGGGCTGGAATCGACTCTGGGAATCGATACTCGATTCTGGGTCAAATTACGCAAATGCGAGTCTTAAAGAAGGCAGAAGGAAGAGACAAGAGGACAGAATTGTCAACTTAAGATTAAACCCGCAGTCCGGCAGGGGTTAAAACCCTTGCCGGACTGAGCGTTTAATGCACTTGTTTACAGGCTTTGGGGAGAAGGATATAGCAGTTCTTGAGTAGATCGGGTACCCAATCAAAATTAAAAAGCTTGGCAACACGGTCATTTCGGTGTACATCAATTTTGCGATCGACGCTATTGTGCAAGCTGTGAGATACAATAAAATACAAGCAAATACAATCAACGTATTTGCAAGTCGAATTAACCTGAGATGTTGCACCATTCTCAATAAGCTTTTAGGAACAGGCAAGATGCCTGTGAAGCGAGAAAATTTGCTCTTTTTGGAACAGGCCGGAAAGCCTGTTGCTGACAATCGTGCAAGATGTGAGATTAACCAAACAACTAGATATTGAAATTATTTGAATAGTTCTAACATATTCTTAGGATTAATCATGTTTGCCCTAATACAAAAACTAAAAGCCCCATGCTATCTATTCTGTTAATCGACGACAACCCGAACGATCGCCTGATGATCGATCGAGAACTGAGGAAAACTTTTCCAGATATAGAAATTAAGTCGGCTATAGATGCCCAAACTCTCGAACAAATCCTGGCGACCGGGGGTTTTGACATGGTAATTACCGACTACCAACTGCGCTGGAGCGACGGATTAACTATTCTCAAACAAGTTCAAACCCGCTACCCAAATTGTCCGGTAATTATGTGTACTGACAGCGGCAGCGAACAAGTGGCAGTCGAAGCTATGAAAGCTGGTTTGAGCGATTACGTGTTCAAAGGGCGAAATTTCCAGCGGCTGGCGGGGGCCGTGGGCGAAAGCTGGAAAAAACAGCAGTTGCGCGAGAACTACGAGAAAACGTCAGCGCAGTTGGCAATTTCGGAGGAAAGGCTGAGGGTGGCAATCGAAGCCTCGAAACTGGGAACTTGGGATTGGAATCTATTAAGTGGTGAGGTGGTTTGGTCGGAGGAACACGAACGGTTATTCGGGTTGGAAAAAGGCAGTTTTGCGGGAACTTACGAGGCGTTTTTTGCCTGCATTCACCCGGATGACCAGGCCTCGATCGCCCGGGCTATTGCCTTTGCTTTAGAAAAAAAAATAGAATACAAGTACGAATTTAGAGTCATTTGGCCCGACGGCAGCTTGCACTGGATCGCCACTAGGGGCAAGTTTTTTGATGATGAGACGGGTCAATCGGTGCGATCGAGCGGCGTGGTTTGGGATATTACCGATCGCAAATTATCGGCAGCGAGAGTGCAAGAAAGCGAGGAAAACTTGCGCTTTGCGCTAGAAGCAGCTAACACGATCGCTTTTACTTGGGATATGGCATCGGGGGAATTCCGCCGCTCGTCCAATGCCGAAACACAGATGGGTTTGGGCCCAGACAGCACCTTTGGTACTTTTGAGCAAAAAAAGAATGCGGTGCATCCAGAAGACCGCGAAAGCTTTTTGGCAGATTTGGATGCCGCATTCAGGGGCACGGGAGTTTACGAGTCGGAATACCGCAAACTGCGACCCGACGGCTCAGTGATTTGGCTTCACGACAAAGGGCGGATGGTTTTTGACGCATCCGGCAAACCTGTTCGGCTGTTCGGCGTGACGATCGACATTACGGCTCGCAAACAGTTAGAATACGACCGCTCGCGCGGCTTGGCGCGCGAGCAGTCGTATTTGCGCCGCCTGCAAAAGTTAACTGCAGCGTCAGTTGCTATCAACTCCACGCTGTCGGTGGCAGAAATACTTCAGTTAGCGGCAGATAGTGCCCGCTTTATTCTTGAAGTCCACCAGGTAGCCGTCAACCTCAACCCTTCCGCCAACTGGGATGCGGGAATTAGCAAGTTTTCGATGTCAGAAAAATACGCCGCGTGGCAAGATTACTGCGAAGAGCCAGACGGTACGGGCATTTACCAGGAAGTTTGCCAGCACCAACAGGCGATACGCATGACTCAAAGCGAGTTAGAATCTCACCCGGCCTGGCGGGGGTTCGGCAAGGCTGCGGGCAAGCACCCGCCGATGCGGGGCTGGCTGGCGGTACCGCTGACGGCTCGGGACGGCAGAAATCTGGGATTGATTCAGTTGTCGGACAAGTACGAGGGGGAGTTTGCCGAAGATGACCAAAGTATTTTAATGCAGTTGGCTCAGGCGGTGTCGGCGGCGATCGACAATGCCCGGCTTTACGAGGAATCTCAGCAGGCAAATCGGATGAAAGATGAGTTTTTGGCAACTCTTTCTCACGAGCTGCGATCG
Organism: Microcoleus sp. N3A4; assembly: GCF_036701805.1. NCBI lineage: Bacteria > Bacillati > Cyanobacteriota > Cyanophyceae > Oscillatoriales > Microcoleaceae > Microcoleus > Microcoleus sp. N3A4. The sequence continues at coordinate 7,166 of NZ_JAUBRJ010000066.1, read as the reverse complement.
CCCTTAAACGCGATTTTGGGCTGGGCGCAACTGCTGCAGCACCGCAGTTTAAGTCCGGCTGCTACTGGGCGGGCTTTGTCCACTATTGAGCGAAATGCTAAATTGCAAACTCAATTGATTGATGATTTGCTGGATATTTCGAGAATTATTCGCGGCAAGTTGACTTTGAATCCAAGTCCAGTAAATTTGATTTCGATGGTGGAAGGAGCGATGAATACGGTGCGGTTGGCCGCCGATGCTAAGTCGATCGATTTGCAGTTTGCAGTTATCGATTTGGGCTTGGAGACTGGTGAATTTTCCGAACCCGGGGAGGTTTCTGGCAATCCTGAATCTCAGTTAAATCCGAGATTTTGGGTATCAGGAGACCCCGGCCGGTTGCAGCAAGTGATTTGGAATTTGCTGACGAATGCGATTAAGTTTACGCCGCGGGGGGGGCGAGTTGAAATCCGGCTGCAGCAAGTTGATGCGGAGGTTGAGCTGGCTGTTGCGGACACGGGAATTGGGGTTGCTGCGAATTTTTTGCCTTACGTGTTTGATTCTTTCCGGCAAGCGGATGCTACGATTACTCGCAATCATAGCGGTTTGGGGTTGGGTCTGGCGATCGTCCGGCAGTTGGTGGAACTCCACGGCGGTACGGTTTGGGCCCAGAGTCCGGGACTGGATATGGGATCGACTTTTACTTTCCGTCTCCCTTCGATGCAGGTAAATTCGATCGCCGGCGAGGAAGCGCAGGTGTTGGCTGGCGCTGGTAATTTACTGGGAGTTAAGGTTTTGCTGGTTGATGACGAGGTTGATTCGCGGGAATTTATGAGGTTTGTCTTGGCAGATTCCGGGGCCGCTGTCATGGCTGCATCGTCTGCTGCTGAGGCGTTTGAGGTGGCTTCGGAGTTTGTGCCGGATGTTTTGGTCAGCGATATCGGAATGCCGGAGGAAGACGGCTATTCGCTGCTGCGAAGGCTGCGCTCTTTGAACGCCCAAAGGGGAGGGAAATTTTGGGCGATCGCTTTGACGGCTTATGCTAGGGATGAAGACCGCGATCGTGCTTTTGCTGCGGGTTTCGATCGGCATCTGTCTAAACCCGTGCAACCCGATGTCTTGGTAGAGACTATAGTCAAGTTGAGCCGTGCCGGCGCTAACAACTTAAAAAACTCTATTTGAAATTTGGAATTTGGAATTTGGAATTGAGCATTGTGTTTGTAGCGACCAAGAATTTCAAAGGTGGTACCCGCCACGCGATTTATCCGTGGAATCAATCCAAAATCGAAAATCGAAAATCCTCAAGCCCCCGAATTTATCTCGCGCAAGTCAATCCAAAATCTCAAATCTCAAATCTAAAATCTAATGACAGCTTTAATCCTCATCAAACTCGCTCGGACTTGCATTCTTTACTATAAACGTATAATGCTGATTTTACCGGACACGAGCTGATTAATATCAATTCCGCTAGCATAGGAATTGTAAAATCGCATCAACAGTCAATACTCAACTATCATTCAGTTTTTCGACTGACAGTTAACAGTCAACAGTCAACAGTCAACAATAATTCCGGTGCAACCGGAATTGATATAACCGGACTCGATCTCGACGGTAATCCTCAACTCAAAAATATAAAACTTTGTATTTTTAAAACTATTCAACTTCTGCTTGGGTGCGGGCTTTGAGCAACGCCCAAAATATGCAATTTCAATGCCGATTAGCTGATTGGTTTGTGTTAATATGCTAAAAGATCCAACAACCACGGTAATTAGGTGGACAAACTTCAGACAGACATAGAGGCTATTTGCTCTCAGATTGAGGCATTGCGCCGGGAACGCCAGCAGCTTAGCACTGCGTCGATCGTCCCCGCCGGGGATTCGCCCCAAGCGATCGCCGATGCTTACCGCCGTCACGCCAGGGAAACAGCACAAGTGTCGGCAGAAGTCAAGGGAATTGATGATGCGATCGCGGCTCTGTCTGCTCAACTGAATCAAAAACAGCAGCAGTCGGTAAAGTTGCAAAGAATCAGTCCGATGGAGGAGCAAGTTGAAGAAGGAAGAGAGCTCGCTAAGGGACACGCGGAACGGATTAACGAACTGGCGGCGGAACTGGCGGCGGAAGTGAAGGGACTCAAAGCCATCGCCGACCAAATTAGCCCCAGCTACTGGCAGGTTTATTACAAGCCTTTTATTACAGGTTTTAAGACTATTTATGTTCCCTACGTGCGATCGGACGGGGATGTTTGGACTATTGTCAATCGAGTAGTTTAGAGAGGCTGCGGGAGCAGAAATAATCAGCGCTGAAGACAATTTTTTTCCTGTCCCTATTCCTCTACCTCAACCCCGCAGCAGTTGCTTAATAGTTCCGACCAATTCTTGAGGGTGAAATGGCTTGGCGATGTAAGCGTCGGCTCCTTGTTTCATCCCCCAGTAGCGATCGAACTCTTCGCTTTTGCTCGAACACATTACCACCGGCAAATTCTGAGTTTTAGGGTCGCTTTTGAGCCGGCGACAGACTTCGTAGCCGTTCATCCGGGGCATCACGATATCCAGAACGACTAAATCCGGGCGGTTGGCCTTGATTTGCTCTAGAGCTTCTACGCCATCACTAGCTACCGTGACGTTGAGTCCTCTACCTTTGAGCAAGTCGGCGATCATCTCCCGCAGAGTGACGCTATCATCAACAACCATAACTGTACTCATAGAATAATCCCTACCAAGTTTCTGGGTTGAAACGTTCACATTAACGTTTACATTAACGTTTACCTTCAAAGGTGTCTTTTCCTGATTGAGATTGCGCTCTGCTAGATGTAGTTTACCCACTTTGGCTGATTTCTCAATCATTTTCTGAGTAATTATCGCGAAATAAAGATCCGCGCAATCTCGGTTGACACACGAGGCTCTGTCCGTTAGTCTATCATTTTCTTTCTCAAATGGTACTTTTATTAAAAAATCAGGGTGTAGCTTGGTTGTGCGTTTCCGGTCGAGGACGGCGCAGCGCCGCCTGCATCAAAATTTGTCTAATTATGATTTTTCGTACCTAAAGCCGATAGTTTTTGGTCGTAGAGCGTCTCTAAAACGACCGGGCGCTGGCGGTAGCTGTGACCGGAGTTTTTGCAGCCGTTAGCAACTATTCCCAAGATAGAAGCTCCAGACATTTTTAATTCTTCTAAAACTTTGCGAACTTGCGATCGGTCTGTTTTCCCAATTTGCACGACCATAATCGTAGCGTCTGTGTGAGCTGCGAGCAAGTGGGTGTCTGCCAAGCCGGCTAGCGGGGGGGTGTCATAAATCACTAAGTCAAAAAATGCTTGAAATTGCTCCATCAGATACTGCATTTTTTTGGAAGAAAGCAGCTTGATCGGATCGGGGGGAATTTGACCGGCGGTGAGTACGAACAAATTATCTTGGTTCGGCGCTCGCTGAATCGCGTCGTTGAGGCTGAGATCTGTGGAGATGGCATCGCCCAGGCCTCGCACGTTCGGCAGTCCTAACTTAACGTGCAGTTGCGGGCAGCGCAAATCTGCATCTACTAACAATACTCGCTGTCCGACTGCTGCTGCTGTGGCTGCCAGGTACAAAGCTACTGTAGATTTGCCGTCTCCGGCTACAGCCGAGCTGACTAAGAGCGATCGAATCGCCCTTCCTGTACTGAGCAAGTGAATGTTCGTGTAGAGCGATCGAAATGCTTCTAAAAATTGATAGTCTAAGTCGCTCAAAATACTTGGCCCCCCGAGCATCGGAACAGTAGGTTTAGCTTCGCCCGGTTCGACAACTTCCACCTTCGACTTCGATCGAGCCGATGTTAGTTGCCTCGGTCTGGGTGCCTTTCTGCGCTTGACTTTTTTGGTAAACGGAATTACCCCGAGTATCGCCAATCTGGTGGCCATTCTCAGTGATTCTGGAGTGTGGAAAACAGTATTTAGTACCTCTACGAGCAAGCCGACTGCTATGCCCAGCAGACCGCTTAAAATTACAGCCAGCGCTAACTGTTTTTTGGTTTGTTTGACGGTAGCTGTTATCGGCCTGCCGAATTTGTCTAGCGGAATTTCTGGAGGATTGATCAGCACCCAGGGTATTTGCTGCTGAGCCGCATCGATCCGCAAGGCTTCTCGTTTTGCCAAGAAGTCCGAGAAACTTTTAGTAACTACTTGCAGTTCCCGCTGTAAATTGTCGTATTGTCGCGTTGTCACTGAAAAAGTTCTAATTTTTTGGTTGAGATCCTTTTGCAAAGCTGTCATTTCGCGATCGCGCGCTGCCAATTCTTGGATTTGGGTCTCCAAATTTCCCATCACCACTTCTCTTGCTTGTTGAGTGGCGGTTAAAATCAGTTCTTCCCGAGTTTTTTTCAGTGCTAAAACTGGCAAACTGTCTTCTCTGTACTGAGCTAATTTCATTGACAAATCCGAGTCAATTTTCTGGATTTGACCTAACAGTCCAGCATAAGCTTGTCCTTGGGTCATCAGCAGCCCCTGGGGATTATTTTCCTTGAGTAATTTTTCATAGCTTTGGTAGAGGTTCCGCATCCCTTGTAGCTGTACTCGGATTGCTACTTGCTGACCCCGAATGCTTTGCACTTGTTCTGAAAGAGATTTGCCCTCTAGCTGGGGGTCAAACAAGTTGCTCTGCTGGCGCAGTTTTTGGACTTGCAATTGCAAAACTTCGACTCTTTCTCGCAGCTTTGGCATCTCCATATCTATAAATTTAATGCCTTGATTAATGCCAGTCAGTCGCTGCTGCAAGCTGTACTCTAAATAAGCTTTAGAAACTTTATCCAAGACGCGGTAAATTTTGTCTTTGTCTGAATCTTTGTACTGAACTTCTAAAATTTTTGTGCCTTGCTGTTTGCCATCTTTGGTGTAGCTGATGCGGTTGATCGACAGTTTGGACATCAGTTCGCTGTAGGTCATTTTGGGATTCGCAGCTCGCAATTGCTGAAGCACTGGCTGCATCATTTTGGGGCTTCGCAAAATCCTAATTTGGGTTTCGTAGTCTACTAAGCTAATTCCTTCTATATTAATTTTTGCTAAGTCAGCAGCGACGGTGTTGTCTAATTGTTTGGATAGCAAACCTTCTGCGGTGGCTGGTTCTACTAACAGAGAAAAGGAACCTTCATACTCGATCGTGATATTTTTAGAAGTGATGACGATCGCTGCTCCTGCGAGGGCACTCAAAGCAATGGTGGCTGCTGCCATGACCAGGATGCGGCGGCGCAGGACGCCTAAGAGCCAGGACAAGTCTAGCTTTTCTTCCTCTGTCTCCTCGACGAATTTATCTCTGTAGTTCTGAGCCGAAAAGTCCGGCAGTTTGCCATTTGATTTGGGTGTGAAGGGTTGGTAATCTTGTCTGTTATCCATATTCAGCCTGGGTATTCTTGAGTGGGTATTCTTGAGGTTGATATTTTTGATGGTGATATTTTTGAAGCTGCCGCGCCGCGACTGGGAAATCCTATTGTTTAGTTTATTTTAGCCTTTCCCAGGAATTATCCACCTCACCACCAGCGTTCTTACCTGAATAAAGATCTGAGAATGCTTATAAAATTTAACACTCCGGTAGCTGGCCCGACAGGCCCGATTACAGTGTTCATGCGGTCTACCAATTTGGCGAGACCGCTGCGGGATACGATAATCATGTCGTTGTTGCGAAGTTGAGGATTGAGTTCTTCGTTAATTCCTTGAGTTAAATCGATTTCGATCGTCCGTTTAGTAGCTGTACCGTCGTTGTTGAGGCGGACTAGCTCAACTTGATTCCTTCTAGCTCTGGTATTACCGTAGCCAAAAAATCCTCGGGAAATTAAAGCTTGATTCAGCGTGGCATTAGCTGGGAGTCTCAGCGGATCGAGGCTTGTGGTGACTTCTCCTACTATAAAAACGTTAATCCCGGGGGGAGCAAAGTTAGTGTTAGCCAGCACCCCAGCTTCTGCAGGGTTGACGATCGTGGCTTTGGGAACGACGATCGTGTCTCCCTCCTGGAGGATGGTATCTTGGGCGCCGTCGCCGGACTCCAGGAACTGCCACAGGTTGACTGGGATAATTTGTTCGCCTCTTCTGGTGACGCGGCGCACTTGGATTTGCCGGATGTCGGCTTCGGAGGTGATGCCGCCGGCTAGCTGAATGGCGCGGATGACGGTGGGGAAACCTTCTCGACTGAGGTCGCTTGTGGTGTTGCCGCCGATGACGACGTAAGCCCCCGGGCGGGTGACTTGGCCGACGATGGAGATCGATCGAGGTTTTTCTGGCGGCGGCGAAAAGTTGGCTGTCGCAAATTGGCGAGCTTCTGCTTGGTTGAAGTTGGCGACTGTGGGAATCACGATTGTGTCTCTGTCTTGCAAAATGATGTCTTGAGAGATGTCTCCTTCTTGCAAGAATCTCCACAGGTTGACGTTGAGCACTTGATCGGGGCCGTCTGGTTGGGGACGGCGGACGCGGATGTTGCGGATGTCGGCGACACCCGTGACGCCTTCTGCGAGTCTGATCGCTTGGGTGACGGTGGGGTACTGGACACTCGGCGTGACTCCCGGGCCAGCAGTCAGGGTGATGGTGAAGTTTCCAGGCCTGGTAACTTCTCCGATGACGCCCACGTTGAGGGGGCGGGCGGCGACGAGGCTGACGGTGACTATGGGGTCTTTGAGGACGCGCCGGTAGGCGTTGCGGATGATGTTCGTGGCTTCTACTAAGGTGCGGCCGCGGAGGGAGACCAGGCCGATCAGGGGTAGGTTGACTGAACCGTCGGAAAGGACTTCGTAGTTGCGGGTGAGGTCTGGTACTTCGAGTATTTCTACTAGAATGCGATCGCCACCGCCGAGTTTGTAGCTTTCGGGCGATCGTCGAACGCCGCCAGATTGTGCAATGGCTGTTTCGGGCAGCAATCGCACTTGTGCCGCCGCAGCGAGGGGAAATCTGGCGGCAATAACACCGTTGGCGGCGATCGCGCACAACGTTAAACTCAAGACTGGCGCGGTAATTTGTTTAGGAAATTCGGCGTTAACCACAGGCTACCTATTTTCTTTTGGGTTCCTTCATTAGTTTAATCCGTCACAATTCAAATGCCATCTCGATCGCAGCTATAGCCTTTCTCAGGCAGATGATATCAATTCCGGTTGCACTCCTCCGGAATTGTTGACTGTTGACTGTTGACTGTTGACTGTTGACTGTTGACTGTTGACTGTTGACTGTTGACTGTTGACTGTTG
>NZ_JAUBRJ010000065.1:30441-47428 GCF_036701805.1 Microcoleus sp. N3A4 | reverse complement strand
TCATGACTGTCTCGGATGATTCACTTTTACCCCCTCAATCCGCCTATGTGCCAGTTGGGGGTGCGGAATGTGGGTTACAGGATCGTATTTACCCTTGATTCCGGGAAACTTGCAAGTCTTGAATAGTTTTTCTCCCAGACACTCGCAGCGGTTTGTCTTGTCAGTTTGCGACAATTTATTGCGATCGTCCTTGCTTAACTGCCAGCAGGGATCGTCAACAATGTTACTCCCCAGATTACTCTGGGTCAACAGCGACTCAAAAGACCATTTGGTAATGGTGATTTGGTTGACGAGGCGGCCAGGAGCCCCAAGAGCGTCGATGGATAGCATCCCGCCACCAAAGGTAATTTGCGGGACGAGAAAGATGATGGTCAGCAGCGGTGCGATATTTTGGTTCGGTGAAAGAGCTGATACAAATAGCCCCATCATCATGCCTGCGATCGAGGCGAGGAATAGGGTGACGTACATCCCTGTTAACGCTTCCGTACCCCCTGGCAAGTCGATCGCCAACTTTTTAAACAGCAAAAAGACAGCAGCTTGATACAAAGCCAAGAGAATACCTACCCAAACTTTCGACAAAATGTAAGGGATGATTTGCAGCCCGATCATCCGTTCCCGGCGGTAGATGTCGTTTTCTTTGACAATTTCCCGCATGGTGGCGAGGCTGCCTACCATCACAGCAATGAGAGCTGTGACAAAGAGCATAGTAATTGCCTGACCTGCATCTCCTGTTTCGAGGCTAAATAAGTCGCGCTTCCAAGTAACAAAATCTAGCAGCCCTAGAGTAGGAGCAACGGCCAGCATTAAAAATAAACCGGCTTTGTCCTGTATTAATATTGCTAGATTTCTTTGGGACAAAATGGCAAACTCTCTGAGGGCCGAAACCCGCTTAGATCGATGAGCTAACGGTTGTTTAGCAGGGGGGGGCTGCAATTCGCCAGGGGCGGCGGGTGGTCGCGATAGCTGCCGCTCTGCCACATATTTTTGATAATGGGAAGACTGCAGGTAGCGCTGTTGCCAGTAGTCCGGTGACTCTTCGCGCTCTACTTTTCGGTAAATTTCATTGAATTTCTGCACGCCAAAGTAGGTAGGGGCTTCTTGTGGTGAACCGCAGTAAGCTACTCTGCCACCTGCTGCCATGAAGATTACCAAGTCGCAGAGGGTGACATTTTCGGTGGCGTGGGTGATCGGCAAGACGGTGCGGCCTTGGTCTGCCAGTTGTCGCAAGAGCTGCATGATTTCGACCTCAGTGCCGGGCGGGGTCTAGTCCAGAGGTGGCTTCATCGAGGAAAAACAAGCTGGGTTTGGTGAGCAGTTCCACGCCGATCGATACCCGCTTGAGCTGACCTCCGCTGAGGGCCTTGACTTGCACGTCTTTGCGATGAGTCAGCCCCAAATCTTCCAACACTTCTTTGACGCGCTGCTTCCGTTCCGCCGGCCGGGTGTCCGCAGGCATCCGCAGTTGGGCGGCGTAGTCGATGGCTTGCTCAACTGTCAATTCCAGGTGGATGATGTCTTTCTGGGGAACGTAGCCGAGTTCGTTGCGGTAGGCGTTGAAGTTCTTGTACAGGTCAACCCCGTTGACGAGGACGGAGCCGCTGGTAGCGGGCCGGAAGCCGTTGAGGGCATCGAGGAGGGTGGACTTGCCGCCGCCGCTGACGCCGGCGATCGCCACAAATTCCCGCGCCTTAATGCTCAAGGAAATATCATTCAGCAGTTTCGTGCCTTTCCCCACAACTTTAGTCAGGTGGACAGCATCAAGCCGCAGGTTGCCTTCTTCGTTATAGGTGGCGAAAGTTTCATCGAAATTGAAGACAAAACGGCACGGGCCGATGCGGATGCTGTCATTGACTTTCAGTACCCTTTCTTCTTTAACGGCTCGGCCGTTGACATAGGTGCCGTTCGTCGAGTTCAAATCTTTGATGATGACCGAGCCGCTTTGCCGTTGCAAGGGAGCGTGGAAACGAGAAACGGATGGGTGTCCTATCGCCGTATCGTTTTGCGAATCCCGCCCTATTGTCAGGCTTTGGCGGTCGCGCATATCGATCTGGCTGACCAAGACTGTTTCATTGCCAAGCAGGTGTTTGGCGGCAACTGTGACCTGTTCATCTAAAGGTTTTTGAACTGCAACAGCCGTGGGATCTGGATCGTCTGCCTGAACGATCAAGCGCAATTCTCTATTGCCAATGCTGATGGTGTCGCCGTTTGCTAGGAAGTGAGGAATGTTCGGTTTGGGCAGGATCTTGTTGACGCGAGTGCCGTCAGTGCTGCCGAAATCTGTAATTTGATAGCGATCGCCTTTTCTACTGATTTGAGCGTGTTGGCGTGACACCAGGGGGTCATTAATGACTAAATCGCTGTTGGTAGCACGCCCGATAGTTACGACTTCAGTATTAACTGAGTATTCCCAGACAAGCTCGCTACCCTTGTGAATTTTTAAAATTGCTGGCGATACAGGCATAGAGAGCTATTTCCATTAATCTTATGTCTTTTATCTCACACTGCCACTGACTTTTCTCAAAGATGTTTTTCTTCTTAACTATCCGGCGTTGTTTAAGAAAAATTAATATTTTTAATCTAAAAAGTGGTAAAAAATGTAACATACAGCTTAGCTATGGTAGCTATAACTTGTGAGTGTGAGGAGCGAGCATGAAAGCAAAATATTTATTACTGTACAGCATCTGGGGAATCCTGTTGGCATCGCCTGCAGCAATTGCCGAAACTTCTGAGGATCTACCTTCCCTAGAGTCGCAAGGAAACGTTGCCGAAGCAGCGCCACAGCTTCTTGCTGCAAGCGAAGAGCAGCTTGCGGGCGCTGCTTTAAGCAGTTTAGAACCGCTTAGGGGCGATCGGGCAGTCAGGAAGCAAAAATCGAGCAGTCCCTCTAAATTTGCCGATCGCGCCTCGGCGACACCGCGCTCGGCAAACCTGATGAGCGGAGAACATATCGGCAGCGACAGCGACGATCGCCCTGTCGAGTCACCGCAAATCCTTGAAGCAACAGGGAATAGCAACCGGGCGGGATCGCCTGCGGATCGGGCTTTAGAACCAACCGACGAGATAAAGCCAGCCCTAGAATCATTAATATCGGAGCCTAAAGTCGCTGTTACTGGCAATAATCAATTACAATTGTCTCCAACAATACCAAACACTTCATCCAATACGATCGCTATTACGGGCAATAACCAAGCGGATCGGGCTTTAGAAACAACCGAGAGAAATCCAGACATAGAATCAGTAATATCAGAGCCTAAAATCGCTGTTACGGACAATAACCAATTACAATTGTCTCCAACAATACCAAACACTTCATCCAATACGATCGCTATTACGGGCAATCACCAATTACAATTGTCTCCAACAATACCAAACACTTCATCCAATACGCCCGCAGCAAAACCTTCGGACTCCCGGAAAAATCAACAACCAAAATTTCAAACAAGTGCAGCAGCAACAGCCATTGCTCAATCCTTAAATGCTGCCCCGCTCGGCACGCCGAGACCTGTCAATGAGGTAGTTCAAGAAACCGAAAACAATTCAGCCTCCAACTTAATGAGGCAAGTAACATCTGTTTCCCAACTCTCAGACGTAAAGCCCACAGACTGGGCTTTTCAAGCCCTGCAATCGCTGGTTGAGCGTTACGGCTGCATTGCTGGCTACCCCGACGGTACTTTCCGAGGCAATCGAGCACTAACTCGCTACGAATTTGCTGCTGGCTTGAATGCTTGCTTAGACCAAATTAGAAGCCAAATTGGAGCCAAGACAGCCGATTACATCACCAAAGAAGACTTAAGCATCGTGCAACGGCTGCAAGAAGAATTTGCAGCGGAACTAGCAACCCTGCGCGGCCGAGTTGACTTGCTAGAAGCGCGGACGACAGAATTAGAAGCAAATCGTTTTACCCGCACCACGACAATTTTTGGCGGAGAAGCGATCTTCGCGCTGTCTCAAGCGTGGGGCGGGAACCCTCCGGGGGAAGGCAAATCGAACCTCGCCTTCACAAACTCGGTGCGGCTCCAAACAGTCACTACTTTTACAGGAAAAGACAGGCTGCGAATCGAACTGCAATCAGGGAATTTCCGAGGTCGAGGCTTTGCCGAACCTAGCGCCCTCAACACCTTTACTTCCTTGCTATCCTTTCAGTCAGATACGGCAAACCAAATCCAGCTTTCAGCGGTAGAGTACCGCTTCCCAGTCTTAAACGATCGCATTGTTGTCACCCTCCGCCCCGCAGGTTTTAACCTCAGCAGCGTACTCACCGCTAACTCGCCCTTCTATGACAATGGTCGAGGAGCCATTTCCCGCTTCGGAGAAGCCAACCCCATCTTAAAAATCGGCGACTTAGATACAGGCGTAGGGATGGACTGGCTGATCGGACGCCGCTTCCGCTTGCAGTTAGCTTACGGCGCGAGAAATGGTAGCAGTCCCAGCCAGGGAGCGGTATTTGGCAAAGACAACTGGGTGGCCGGAGCGCAATTTTTATTCCTGTTAGGCAATAGCGCCCAAACAGGTTTGACCGCCATCTACGGTTCATCGCCCAACGGCCGCTTGGGAACCTTTACAGGCAGCGGCGCGGCTGACGCTTCTGGATTCATCAACCAGCGCTCAAATATCGGTGCTGTCGGCGGCAGTTTTCAATGGCGCGTTACCCCTCGCTTCACCTTCGCCACTTGGGGCGGTGTTATGGGCGCCTATGCCTCCAAAACTGAATCGGGCGCTGCCAGCACGACCTTTGCTGTTGCTTTAGGATTTCCTGACCTGGTTCAGGAGGGAGACTTGCTGGGGATCGTAGTCGGCCAGCCGCCCAGTTTGGTGCAGTACGAGGATTTTTCCGTATCCACTGGGTTGCCGGGAGGCAAAGATTTTTCACTGCACGCTGAAGCTTTTTACCGCTTCAACCTCAGTGATTCTGTTTCGGTCACGCCCGGTTTCTTCTTAGTGACAAACCCTGGCAATTTTGCCAGCAACAACACGATCTATATCGGCACAATCCGCACGACTTTCAGATTCTAACTGTTACTGTAGTAGTAGTTAGCTGCTAACTCGCAAAAGAGGAAAATTTAATGGCAACTCAACAAAAAATTACGCGCATTTTAGCTGGTGGCCGCCTCTGGGTGTTGCCTGCTGCTTTTAGCTTCCTCAGTTTAAGTTGGGTAGCACCAGCAAATGCGGTCGAAACTGCACCGCCAAATGCACCCAGCTTTTTAATTTCACAAGCAACCCAAACTAAACCTGCGGCATCTCGCCCTCGGCCGAAGCCTGCATTTTTTGAAGAAGAGAGGAGGCCGAGATTTGGGTTTGGCGACTTCCTGAACTCTGCCTTGGATGGGGTAGACAATTCCTTCTCTGGCGATGCCGTGCAAAAGTCTTCCATTACCCTAGAGCCTGTGTCTGAAGTTTTCACGAGAGGCGTTAATGGCACCCTCACAGTAGGTATTAATGATAATCGCCGGACAACTAGCGACCCGATAAATAATCCTGCTTTCTTGAACGGATCTTTTCTGAGCACTGACGGCACTAACCTGCAATTTTCTAATGTCATTTCCGGTTCTAGTCCCCAAAGAGGAACTTTGAACGTAAATGGTACGATCTTTATCAATGGCGTGCCAAATCCTGTCATCGGTGTGAGGGAATACAGCGCCAGCGGTAACGAAAATAATGGTTTTGTTAGCGCCACCGTGCAGTTAGTCGATCCGAATAACCCGTCGCAAGCGATTTTTATCCAAGTGCCAGCGAGTCGAAATTCAGGCGATAGAAATACGGCAAGGGGCCCTGCTAACCTGTCAATCGGTCGCCCAATTGACCGCTAAGCGGATTGAGAAAATAGAGCCGGGAAAATGCCTTTGCAGTAGTAGCATCGGCATGATTCCAGGCTAGCAATCTAAAAAACATTTAGTTTGTAGTTTGTAGGGTGCGTCAGACGAAGTTATACAACGACTATCGAGGATGGATGGTTCTGATGCACCCTGCTTTATGTGCCAGTTGCGTAAGTTTTAAATTAGCTAACTTAATGAGGAAATGTGAATATGTTGTCGATCAAACTGATGGTGGGACAACTTTTGGCTGGCCTCGCCATAGGAGTCCAAGCAATGCCTGCTATGGCGGAACTTTCCCCGCCGGAAATCAATTCCATCGCCCGACAGACAACGGTACTGATCGCGCCCGGACTCACCCCGGAGTTGCGCCGGGACTTGGAGGAGAACCGCAATAACCCGTTAGAAAATAGACAAGTCTGGAACCCAGGTTCAGGGGCGATAGTGGCTCGCGAAGGCAATAAATACTACGTTTTAACTGTCGCTCACAACTTTTTCCAGAGGTACTTAGATACTCCAGAGTTCTGGCAAAACTCTGGTGGGACTCCCTTCTACGGTATCCGCACTTGGGACGGTGAAGTTCACAAAGTCGAAGGTGTCAACGACGGCAGGAGTTGCCCCCTTAGAGGGATCGCCGAGGTGCGATCGCTGATCCGATTCGGTTGCCGCGATCGCTTCGTCCCCGATACAGAAACAGTCGATCGCAATGGCGGCCAAGATAACGTCAAAGGCATCGACTTAGCCATCATCAGTTTTACCAGCCCCAAAGACTACGCCGTTGCTTCTATAGGAGATTCCAGCACAGTCAAAATTGGCGATCGGGTTTACATTTCCGGCTGGCCAGATCCCGAACTCGAGCAAGCTCAAGCCGGCCAAAGCGTCCGCCCGGTTTCCCGCAGGCAGAGGCGTTTAGCATGGGGATCTGTGGGGGCGAAACTCTCGCCTGATGCCAGCAACCAAGGCTACAGCATCTTTTACACCGACTGCACTCGCGCTGGGATGAGTGGCGGGCCTGTCTTTGACAAAGACGGCCGTCTTGTCGGCAATCACGGCCTGGGCAGCAGCAACAAGCAATCCTGTGGCAGCGAGGGCAGCGCTAACAGCTTGTTGGAATCGAGGGAGCGCCCGGATGCGCCCGGACAGATGCCTGACGCCAACAGCTTGAGGCAGAGGTTTAGCGGTTCGCAGCAAGTCAATCAAGCCCTCGACTTGACCCAGCAGAGCAGACTGCGTTTACCCTTCAACTTGCAGATGCCTACTGCTGAGTTGATTAATAGAGGGTTGGCTGGTCAAGCCGTTCAAGTCCCTTTTGGCAGCAGCGGCCGCCTCGAATTTGACATTGCCGCCGATCGCACTTCAGGCGCATTTGACGATCCCAGCGATGTCATCCCCGACATTTACAAGGAATATTCCTCTTTTTCTGGACTGGGCAGCCGCGTGAGAGACGTACCCTCCGGCGGGTGCGGCACTATTTTGCTAGGAGAACCGTGCCCGTGAGGAAGGTAGCAGAAGGAAACTTAAAACTTCTGCTCTCTCCCTTACCTCAAAGCTTCTGCGCCAATCCCTTGCCTGCTACCAAACCAAACCGCCAGCCGGCGAGGGATTGGCCGGGGAAGCCACTGCACCTTCAACTACCGTGTTATTCAGGAATTGCTTGAAGTCAATGTAAACAGCGCTGGGTTCGTCTTGGCTTTCATAGAGGGGGCCGCTCGCGCCAGCGCGGATGTTGAACAAGCGCTGTACCGTTTCCCCAGCATTCGACCCCGGTTTGAGGGTAAATAGTACATTAGCGCCACTACAGGGACGCCCGCTAGCCTGTGCCGCGCACACCACCGCTTGCCCGTTCACGTAACCGCTGGCGATGAAGTTGAGTTGCCCGGAGTTGTAAAAATTCTGGAAGCGGGCAGAAACCTCCTGGCAGCGTCTTTCCGGCGTGAACCCACCCCCGCTGAAATAGTCAGAGAACCAGCGGATCACAGGAACTTGCCCTCGTGTCGTGACAGCATAAGTTGTGGGCAAACCGTTAGCGCCAGAAGCGCAAATAAAGCTCGTCCGTTGTACTGGGGCGGGCTGCGCGGCAAGAGTTGGTTCTGGGTCGATCGGCGGGCTGCTGGAAGTAGCGCCCAGGGGAATCAGGCCCGGCGGCAGGAGTACCCTGTTAATCCTGACAATCACCCCATTTTTTGCTAGCAGTGGTAATTCTCTAGCAGTAGCGTCGTTGATAATTACTTGAGTGGCGCTACTGCTAGCACTAACTTTGACTGTCGTGCCGTCTAGGGTTTTCAGTTCTCCACTTAGGAGGTCGCTCTCACTGATTTCGCCAGGAATGACGTGATACCTGATAATTCTTTGCAGCAATTCTCGGTTTTCTGGCCGCAATAATTTTTCCAACATCCCTGGCGGCAAGGCAGCAAAGGCTTCCTCGGTCGGTGCGAGAATGGTAAGCGGATTATTTCCTGACAGCAGGGGGATTAAGCTCGTCTCCCGCAAGACGGCAGAAAAAGTTGTTAGAGAGCGGTTCCTGCTTAGCCCTTGAACTAAGGTTAAAGTGGGACTATCGTCTGATTGGTAGGAAGCGCCCCGGTTGAAAAAGCGATAATAAGGGTAAAACCGCTGGGAAAATGCTGCTGAGAAAGTCCAGAGTGCGCTCGCCCCTACCAGTCCAACGATAACTGCTAACCTTGCCATCCTACCTGTATGCTTTAACCTATTCATAAATATTTCCTCCTTTTAAAACATTAAACTTTTATAAAGCCATGCCTGACTATATTTCTTCAAGTCTTCTCAATCACGAGTTGTTCAGTGGCAAGTCAAGTTTTTTTTGACAGACTATATCTTATATAATATCTTTAGTAGGTAATAGATGGCAAGGGGTTTAAGACTGATCTTTGCTGCCAAATTATACCTCTGGCGCTGGGAACTAGATGGTCAAGCTCAAAGAGAAACTCGCTTAGGTCAAAAACGATGCAGGAGACAATACTAGGTGGACGCTACAAAATTATCAGGCGGTTGGGAGGCGGGGGCTTCGGTCAGGCTTATCTGGCTGTTGACACGCAGTTACCGGGAACCCCCCAATGCGTCGTCAAACAGCTCAAGCCTCAAACTGCCGACTTAGCCACAGCGCGGCGCCTATTTGACCGAGAAGCGACAACTCTGCACAAGTTAGGGCAAGGCCACGACCAGATACCGCGCCTGTTTGCCCACTTTGAAGAAAAGGAAGAATTTTATCTGGTAGAGGACTATTATGAAGGCGAGACGCTAGGCGAAGAACTCCAGCGTTTGAAGCGTTTCAGGGAACCGCAGGCGATCGCCCTATTGCAAGATATCCTGTCTATCCTTAAGTATGTCCACAGCCACAACGTCATCCACCGAGACATTAAACCGTCGAACATTATCCGGCGTAAGAGAGATGGGAAATTAACCTTGATTGACTTTGGCGTTGTCAAACTGCTCGGCTTTGCCAACCTGTCAGAGCTCCAAACCAACGCTGAAACTGTTGCTGTCAGCACTTATGGCTATACGCCTCCGGAACAACAAAACGGCCATCCCCGCCTGAACAGCGATATCTACGCCTTGGGCGTCACAGCAATTAAAGCTTTGACGGGAAAAGACATCAAGGATTTACAGATTAATTTGCACAACTGGCGGGAGCAAGTGCAGGTGAGCGACGAGCTGGCAGCGATTTTGGATAAAATGGTGCGCTTGGACTTTCAGCAGCGCTACCAGAGGGTTGAGGAGGTGCTCGGCGACTTAGAGGCGATGGTAGCGGAATTCAACCAGCCCACGCAAGTGCGGGAAACCCAGGCGCGGGAAACCCAGGCGCGGGAAACCCAGGCGCGGCTAACTCAGGCGCGGGAAACAGCGATCCGCCCCGCTCCGACTCCAGCGTCTGCGCCGATTGCCCCAACTAAGGGGTTTGCTTTTAAACCCTGGCACTTAGTGGCGATCGCAGGTGTCGTTACTGCTGCGTTATTGGGCGGGTGGAAGCTCTACGAACCCAATTTCTACTTGCAACAAGCTAAGCAACAGCTAGATAAGTACCAACCAGAAAAAGCCTTAGACACCTTTCAGAGACTCATTGACAGCAAACCCAATGACCCCCAAGCTTGGAGGGGCAGGGGAGATGCGCTCCTAGCTCTCGCTCGGTATGAAAGAGCCCTCAGTGCCTATGACAAAGCGCTGCAACTCCAGCCGAACGATGCCAAAACATTAAACAAAAAAGGCGAAACGCTTTATGAATTGCAGCGCTACCAAGAAGCGCTAGATACTCACGAGCAAGCGCTCAAAGCTGCTGATAACGACCCCGAAGCCTGGTATGGCAAAGGCAGAGCTTTTATTGGCTTGAAGCGCTACGAAGATGCTCTTACTGCCTTTGACAAAGCGCGGGAAATTAAGCCTCAGTCCCCCTCAGTTTGGTACAGCAAAGGTATCGCCTTAGAGTATTTGAATCGGCGGCCAGAAGCGCTCAAAATTTATGAGGAGGCAGTGGCAACTTACGACGAACAGCTTAAAGCGAACCCTAATAATTTGAAAGGCTGGGTCGAACGGGGTTCTGTGCTCAGCAAGTTGGGGCGCTTCAACGATGTACTCGACTCTGCAGAAAAAGCGCTGAAAGCTAACCCCGACTTCTATCCGGCACTGGTACTCAAAGGCAATGCGCTGCGCGTGACAGGGAAGGCAGATGAAGCCCTGCAAGCTTATAACAAAGCCCTGCAAATCCGCCCGGACGATTATTTGACGCTGCACAATCGAGGAACGTTACTAGCAGAAAAAGGAGATTTTATACAAGGGATTAAATCCTTTGATAAAGCCCTAGAAATTCGGTCAAGCTTCTCTCCGGCTTGGGTCGATCGCGGCATAGCTTTCAGCCAAAATAACCAACAAAAAGAAGCAATCGAATCTTTTGACAAAGCGCTTAGCTATGCACCAAAAGACGCTCAAGCGCTAGTAGGTAAGGGAATTTCACTGAGTGCGCTGAACCGAAATGAGGAAGCGCTAGCTGCCTTTGAACAAGCCAAAGAAATCGAGCCAAATGACCCCTTTCTTTGGGCTAACCGAGCTGCTGTTCTAGAGAATTTAAAACGGAATGATGAAGCGCTAAAATCCTATGACGAGGCAATAAGGCTTAAGCCTGACTTTCAAGCGGCGATCGAGGAGCGGCAAAAGTTGCGGCAGAAGTTATGAGGCGAAAAAGTGACAGGCAATCTTGCAGCTAGCTGCATTCGCCAGGTACGAATTGTGAGAAAATCTGCTGTTGGCGCAGATGGGTATTTCGGCGCGATGGCGAAGCGCCGGCGTAGGCATCGCGCTGATGCTTGATCTAGCCGAATATTTGTTTAGTTAAATCCGTTTTTCAACAGGCAGGATAGATAGATGATAGTGGCAATGACAGGGGCGACTGGTTTCCTTGGAAGCAATCTCCTTTTTGAGATTTTTAAGCAAAATTTTACTCAATTAGATCGGTTAAAAATCTTTGCTTTGGGACGAGCTAAAACTGCCGATCAGTTGGGGGAATCCCTGGAAAAATTGATGGCTAATGATGGCAGGAAATATTTGGGTTTGAGTCAAGAAGAATATGAGCAAAAATTGCAACCTATAGTCAAACAGTGTATCATCCCAATTCCTGCTGATTTAACTCAGGATAATTTGGCTTTATCACTGCATGAATTCAGCAATTTAAAGCAAGCTAAAATAGACTTTTTCTTTCATGTTGCCGCTCTCACAGATTTAAGGTGCGATCGCAGCGTTGAATTTTCATGCTCAGAAATCAACGTTAAGGGTACTCAAAGGGTTTTAGACTTAGTTTCAATCCTAAATCTGAGAGAATTTATTTATATTGGCACAGCATTTAGTTGCGGAATGGAAGTAGGTGAAATCCAACCAGATTCGATCAATCCAAATAATTTATTTCGCAATCCTTATGAATCTTCCAAACTTAAATCGGAATTGTTAGTGAGAGATTTTTTCAGAAATAAAGCAATGAAGTTTAGGGTCTTTAGACCTTCTGTTCTAGCTGGGAGGCTGATCGAGAGACCAATAGGTACTACTAAAAAATTTGACGTTTTTTATAGTATTCCTGCCTTTATTGTTAAAAATAAATATGAAATCGTGAACTCTTTAAATAAGTTATATAGTGAAATTGTAGAAATGCCCCTGCGAGTCCACCTAAATTATAACAGCGGACTTAATATCGTTCCCGTAGATTATGCAGTGAAAATTATCTATGGCGCTTCTTGCATTCACAGCGATCCCTCAACTTTTTACCACATCGCTAATCTCCAACCAATTCCGCATATAGAATATGGCAAGTGGATGCTAGAGGCGATCGCGGTTAAGGGCTGCATTCCCAGCCCCGAAGAACCAACCAATAAAAACTCATTGGAAAAACTTTACTATAGGACTGTTGGAAGAGTTTTGCAGCCGTATATGCTGTCTGAACCAATGGATTTTAAAACTGACAATTTGAGAAGTTTGGAAAACAAGCTTAATATAGAATGTCCGCCTATCAACAAAGATAACTTTATGAAATTGATGGACTTTGCCAAGCAGCAGTATTTTGGCTTAAATCTCACTTAAGTTTTCAGTGTAAACAGGTATTGACGGGAAGCAAATAATCGGCAAAAGCATTCAGGGAATTGTTATATCAAAATCATTCCGGCTACGCCGGGAATTGAGATCGTTTAGGAATGTTATATTTAGTTACATAAATTCCCAAAAAAGCCCTTGACAATAGGACATATATATATATAATTAAAGAAATTTATCTGCAATAGCTGGCATTTCCGAAGCAATCACATCGTAGTTTAGGTGTAAGTTTAGGTGTAAGTTTAGATGTAAGTTTAGGTGTAAGTGAGGAGTTATGGTGAGAGCAAAGCATTTTTTATTGGCTGTTGGGGTATTTTTGTGGGCTGCACCGGTGGCTGCGTCCGAGGTGGCAATGAGTACAGAAGCGACGCCTGGGGCAACGGCAAGTGGTGATGAAGATATTGTAAAAACAGGGGAAATTGCCACCGCTTCCAGCAGCTATTCAGGGAGGATAACTGCAATTGAAGATGTTTTAATCGACCCGTCCAAGGCTCAAGTAGAACATCAGGAAGTCAGAGAAAGTGGCAGCAGCAACGCTGACGAGTCCTTGACATCTGCGATCGCGCCGAGTGCTCACCCGATCCTATCTCAGGAACTGCCAAACAATGCAGCGCCAGCTACAGTTTCCCAGCCGTCGAACAGCACAGAACCTAGTGCAGTTTTTCCCCTCACGACCGCGCCGAGTGATAACCCGATTCTATCTCAGGAACTGCCAAACAATGCAGCGCCAGCTACAGTTTCCCTGCCGTCGAATAGCACAGAACCTAGTGCAGTTTTTCCCCTCACGACCGCGCCGAGTGCTAACCCGATCCTATCTCAGGAACTGCCAAACAATGCAGCGCCAGCTACAGTTTCCCAGCCGTCGAATAGCACAGAACCTAGTGCAGTTTTTCCCCTCACGACCGCGCCGAGTGCTAACCCGATCCTATCTCAGGAACTGCCAAACAATGCAGCGCCAGCTACAGTTTCCCAGCCGTCGAATAGCACAGAACCTAGTGCAGTTTTTCCCCTCACTCAAGTCAATGTCCAAGCAAATGGGACAGCAAATGATGGGATGCGACAGGTAACATCTGTGTCTCAATTGTCAGATGTTCAGCCTACAGATTGGGCGTTTCAAGCGCTGCAATCTTTGGTAGAAAGGTATGGCTGCATCGCGGGCTATCCCGACGGGACTTTTCGGGGAAATCGCGCCTTAACCCGCTATGAATTTGCCGCTGGTTTGAACGCTTGTTTAGACCAAGTTACCAAGCAAATTGGCGCGAATACAGCTAATTTAATTACAAAAGAAGACTTGGTAATTCTGCAAAAACTGCAAGAAGAATTTGCGACAGAATTAGCAAGTTTACGGGGGCGAGTCGATGGTTTAGAGGCGCGGACGGCAGAGTTGCAGGCCAATCAATTTTCTACTACAACTATCCTGGGGGGAGAAGTGATTTTTGGACTGGCGGCGGCCAGCGGTGGCAATCCACCGGGGAAAGGTGATAAAAATGTCATTTTCGGACACTTGACGCGCTTGCAGCTTACTTCTTCTTTTACTGGCAAAGACCGCTTTCGGATTCAGTTAGCAAGCGGTAATTTTAGTAATGGGGGATTTGCAAGTGCGAATTCCTTGGGAACCAATCAGGCGAGGCTGTCTTACCAGACGGATTTGAACAATTTAATTGCCTTGGATTTGGTGGAATATCGCTTTCCGGCTTTTAGCGATCGCGTAGTGTTTACAGTGAGGCCTGTTGGCTTCAGTTTAAGCAGCGTTTTGACAGCCAACTCTCCCTATTTTGACACGGGGCGGGGTGCGATTTCCCGTTTTGCTGAAGCGAGCCCACTCTTTAAAATTGGCAACTTAGAAGCGGGGGTTGGTGTTGACTGGTTGCTGACTCGAAAACTGCGGTTGCAGTTGGCTTATGGCACGGCAAATTCTAGCAGTCCGGAACAGGGTAAAGGCTTTGTAGCGAGCGATCGCAGCGCTTTAGGCGTGCAGCTTTTAATCAAGCCTGCGGCTACAATTTCAACCGGGATTACTTATATCAATGCCTATTCCAAGAGGGGTTTTTTGGAGACTTATACAGGTAGCATTAATGCTGATACATCAGGGGGAATTAACGAGCCTTCCCAAATTAATGCTTTCGGGGGGACGCTACAGTGGCGGATTACTCCTAAGCTAAATTTTGCGACTTGGGGCGGGTGGATCAACTCGGATTCTACGAAGTCGAATGCTTTTGCTAGAACTACGACCTATATGTTTACTTTAGGTCTGATCGATCCGTTAGGACGGGAAGGGGATTTGTTAGCATTTGTCTTTGGCCAGCCGCCCCGATTAGTGGATGGGAGGAACTTAATCGCGGGTAAAGACCGAGACACTTCTTTGCACTTTGAACTGTTTTACCGCTTGCGGGTGAACGATAATATCTCCATTACACCGGGATTTTTTGTGGTGACTAATCCTGAGAATAATGCCAATAACAACAGCCTGTTTGTCGGGACAGTGCGGACAACTTTCAGTTTTTAAGAGAGGCAATAATGAATAAAGCGAATATCTTGTTTATCGGTTTAACTGTCGGAATGTATTGCTGTTTTGGAGGTGCTATCAAGGCAGCTAATGCTGGGGAAGTAGAGGGAACAAAATCTAATTTAACAGCACAAAATCCTGCCACACCTAATGCAAAACCAGCGGGAGACCCGACAATTCCTAGGCCAAAATCTGCTTTTTTTGAACAAGAAAGAAGAACGAATGACGGGTTTACTGATTTCCTCACCGATGCGGTTGATGGAGTTAGCGATCCGATGGGGGGAACCGGAGGAGTTGGGACTGGTTTTGACGGGCCGAGAATAGAGGCGGGGGTGGGGCGATCGCCAGGGCTGTCCTCCTTTGACCGGACTTCGGTGGTGATTCCCCGGCGGTAGAGAGGACAGTTGGGTGGGCAAATAGCCCGCCTCAAATTTCTGAAAGCGATTGCTAACTATCAGCTTTCGGTTTGACCAGCGTAAACGTTTTAAATAGGAGATAAAAATGCCTTTCAACACAGACAGCATTGGTGGCGGAATCGGCACGGAACCCGGTGCAGGTGGCATTTCCATTGGCGAAAGTAACACAGTAGAATCGTCGCCATCTCGCACTCCCATATCACTCAATTTTGATGGCATTGGCGACTTACAACCTGTTGCTAACTTTCTTCCTTCTACCGCCCGCGTTTCCATTTCTCCCAACGCTTTAGGAATTGTTGATTTTGCTTCAGGTGGCAGCGGAAATTTTTTGAGCACCACTGGCGGAAGAAATACAGCACTGACATACAAAGAGAGTGATTCGATTGTCCTCAATATCAATGATGGATTTACAGGTCAGCTATCCTTCAAGTATTCTTCACCCTTTTTTGACGGGCATCAAGTTAAAATTTATGACGGTTTGAATGCCACAGGAAGTCAACTAATTTCTGTTCCTTTGGCTAGGACTAATGAAGGTCGCGGGTTGATTGGTGCTTACAATCCCTTCCAGCCTGTTACAATTCCTTTTAATGGCACTGCGAAATCAATTCAAATTGGCAGCAGGGCTGATAAACTTTTAATAGATGACATTCAATTAGTGGCCGGGTCAGCAACCACGCCAACGCCAGCTCTTCCGCCAGTAACGATACCCGCACCAGTAACGACAGCACCGACGCTATTTGCGGATGTTTCAGTGAGCCAGAATGATAGCCCAGAACCGGTTACAGTTGGCAACAATTTGACCTATACGGTGACAGTTACTAATAACAGTCCTGTCAATGCGGCGGATAATGTGGTTTTAACGGATAATTTGCCAGCCGGAGTAACTGTTGTTTCTGCAAATTCTAGTCAGGGAACTGTTACAGTCAACCCTGCGGGAACAGGAAATTTGCCTCGAACAGCGCAACAAGTCACACCAGTTTCTCCTAGTGCAATCACAGCTAATTTAGGCACAATTCCGCCTAATGGCAGCGTTGTCACCACAATCGTTGTCACCCCAACGGCAGCAGGCTTAATTACCAATACTGTCAGCGTCTCTACCTCAAGTTCAGATCCAAATTTAGCAAATAATAGCGCTAGCGAAACTACCGTAGTCAATCGGATAATAACTCCGACGCCAACGCCGTTAAGCATCAGCGGCTCCACATTCAACGATCTCAATAGGAACGGCATTCGAGATCCACGCGAGAGCCCCCTTTCCAATGTCAGAATCTTCATTGATGCAAATGGTAACGGTGTCCCAGATGTAGCAGAAGCTTCAACTGTTACCGATGCTAGTGGAAACTTCCTATTCACCAATTTATCAGCGGGTAATTATGCAGTAACGGAAATCGTGCCATCTGGTTCCACAACTACCACTGGCAATCCTGTTAACGTTAATCTCACTAATAGTGATGTCACACTTTTCTTTGGCATCACAAGCCAAACTACCGTAGTCAGTCCTCCGTTAAGCATTAGCGGCTCCACATTCAACGATCTCAATGCTAACGGTCGCCAAGATCAGGGCGAACTAGGCATTGCCAATGTGACCACCTTCATTGATGCAAATGGTAACGGTGTCCCAGATGTAGCAGAAGCTTCAACTGTTACCGATGCTAGTGGAAACTTCC
>NZ_JAUBRJ010000065.1:0-30341 GCF_036701805.1 Microcoleus sp. N3A4 | reverse complement strand
TAACGGTCGCCAAGATCAGGGCGAACTAGGCATTGCCAATGTGACCACCTTCATTGATGCAAATGGTAACGGTGTCCGAGATGCAGGGGAACTTTCCGCCGTTACAAATGCTAATGGAAACTTCCTATTCACCTTATCACCGGGTAATTATACAGTAACGGAAATGGTACCAGTTGGTTCCACGCCTACCACGGTCAATCCTGTTAACGTTAACCTCACTAATAGTGATGTCACACTTTTCTTTGGCATCACAAGCCAAAGTACCGTAGTCAATCCGATAACAACGACAACTCCGACACCGACGTTCAACATTAGCGGCTCCAGAGTCAACGATATCAATCGCAACGGCATTCAAGATAGCGGCGAACTAGGCATTGCCAATGTGACCATCTTCATTGATGCAAATAATAACGGTCTCCTAGATGCAGCAGAACGTTCCACCGTTACCGATGCTAGTGGAAACTTCAAATTCACCAATTTATCACAGGGTAATTATACAGTAACGGAAATGGTACCAGTTGGTTCCACAACTACCACTGCCAATCTTGTTAACGTTACCCTCACTAATAGTGATGTCATACTTTTCTTTGGCATCACAAGCCAAAGTACCGTAGTCAATCCGATAACAACGACAGGAACGACATCGTTAAGCATTAGCGGCTCCAGAGTCAACGATATCAATCGCAACGGCATTCAAGATAGCGGCGAACTAGGCATTGCCAATGTGACCATCTTCATTGATGCAAATAATAACGGTCTCCTAGATGCAGCAGAACGTTCCACCGTTACCGATGCTAGTGGAAACTTCAAATTCACCAATTTATCACAGGGTAATTATACAGTAACGGAAATGGTACCATCTGGTTCCACAACTACCACTGCCAATCTTGTTAACGTTACCCTCACTAATAGTGATGTCATACTTTTCTTTGGCAACGCTGCGACCACTCCAACGCCAACAATAACTGCTAGCAGCATCAACACCCTTACTAACAAAGGTGTAGACAATGACACCCTAATTGGTAGCAACAGTGCTGGCATCCCAAAAGACTTCAGCAGCGACGATCTTTTCTTATACTCTCCTAATCAAACAAAAGATATTGCAGCAGATATTGTCGCGGGGAGCGATCGCATCTTTGTGTCATCTGTAGGTTTTGGCAACCTCATTCCCGGTGCAATTTCCCCGAATCAATTCGCCTGGGACACCACCGCACTTGATAAGTACCTACACAAAATTAATTACACATCCGACTTTGTTACTATTTAGACGTATCAAGGGTTTCAAGTCAACTCAGTCGGCAATTAATTTTGTTTACCTACTTATCAACGTTCAGTTTGTCTACGATCGCCCCAACGGTTCCCTATTCTACGATCCCGACGGCGGCGGCATTGCATCCCAAGTACAATTAGCTACACTCCTCGGTTCCCCCGCCTTGAGTGCCACCGACATTTCGCTATTTTGAAGCTACCAGCATCGAAATATTACAGCGCCGTTTAACTTGTTAACAGTTAACGGTTAACTGATAACGGTTAACTCTTCCAGTTAACAATTATCAGTTATCAGTTAAGTCTTTAAGCTACTTGTCTTTGAGCTTTTGGGCAACGAGAACCATGCCCAACATGACTGCGATTTGGAATCCCAGGATGCCCCAATTCCGAAAAACATTCACATCGAAAGTTTTGCCAAAATCTTTGTGGATGTTGTCAATGATGCCTTCGGCCTTGCCAATAGCAGACTCGCGATCGCCCTTCCACGCGCTGTACTCATCTTGCCAGCGGTTCATATCTGCTTTGTAATTGTCCACCTTTTTCTTGTAATTGTCCAACTGGCTCAAGTCATCGGGGAATTTGCCCGGATCTGCCGGTTTGGCCGGTTCAGCCTTGTTAGTAAACGGTCGATCTTTATCCTTAATTCCCGCCACTTGACAGCCCTCGAACAGTTTTGGTCCCAAGCACTTGCACTGTTCCTCCTTCTGCTGGTCCGTCAGTTTGTCCCGTTCCGATTTTGACTTGTCCCTCCAACAGGGGTCTTCGGCAACATTGTTCCCCACTTTCACGAGCGTTACCAAGGACTCAAACGACCATTTCGTCAAGGTAAAGTTGCTCACCACTTGACCGATAGGGGACAGTGCCGGTACTGGCACTGTTCCCCCCCCAAAAGTAATTTGAGGGACTAAAAACAGGATCGTCAGCATGGGAGCGATGTTTTGGTTGGGCGAAATGGCGGAAACGACCAGGCCCATCATCATGCCTGCAATGGTTGCCAAAACCAGAGTGACATACATCGCCCCCCAGTCTAGGCCGTCCGGGAAATCAATCGCCATTTTCTTAAACAGCAGAATGACTGCTGCCTGGTACAGGGCGAGGATGACAACCATCCCTACTTTAGAGAGGATGTAGGGGAGAACTTGGATCCCGATCAGGTGTTCGCGGCGGTAGATATCGACTTCCTTGACGATCTCGCGCATGGTCAGCAAGCTGCCAATTAAGATGGCAAGCAGGGGCGTGTTGAACAGCATCCCGATCGCCCTGCCTGCATTCCCCCCCTCAACGTCAAACATCTGGCGCTCCCAGAGTATGAAGTCCAAGGAAGCGATCAGTGGAGTCGCTGCAAAGGTGAGAGCTAAAGTAATGCGGTCGCGGAACAGGCAAGTCCAGTTGCGGCTCGACAAAATTAAGAATTGCCGCAAAGCTGAAATCGGCTTGGATTTGACATTCGACAGTTTGCCAGAGCCACGGTACCCTTGCCCACCGCCCTGTGCCTCGGCGCTGAGATTTTTCTGCCGTTCCACCACGTATTTTTGATACTGGGGCGACTGGAGGTAGCGCTTTTTCCACTCTTCGGGAGGCACTACCCGCGCCACTCTGGGATCGGGCGCTTTTCCTTCGACGAGGGGGTAAATTTCGCTGAACTTCTCGACACCGAAATAGGCAGGCGCTTCTGCTGGAGGCCCAAAGTAGGCAACTCGCCCCCCCGCCGCTAAAAACACCACCAAATCGCACAAAGTCACGTTTTCTGTGGCGTGAGTGATCAGCAGCACCGTGCGGCCCTGGTCAGCCAACTTCCGCAGCAACTTCATTACGTCTGCTTCCGTGCCTGGGTCTAGCCCTGAAGTCGCTTCGTCTAGGAAGAACAAACTGGGTTTTGCCAGCAATTCCACCCCCATCGACACCCGCTTGAGCTGGCCGCCGCTCAGGGCGCTAATTTGTACATCTCGCCGCTGGGTGAGTCCCAAATCTTTGAGCACTTCATTAATGCGCTGCTGCCGTTCTGCCGCTGTGGTGTCTGCGGGCATTCGCAACTTGGCAGCGCAGTCTAAGGCTTGGTAGATGGTCAATTCCAGGTGAATGATGTCTTTTTGGGGGACGTAGCCGAGTTCGTTGCGGTAGGCGTTGAAGTTCTTATAGAGGTCAGCGCCGTTCACTAGGACGGAGCCGCTGGTAGCGGGCCGAAAGCCGTTGAGCGCGTCCATGAGGGTAGACTTGCCGCCACCACTGACACCAGCAATGACAACGAACTCCCGCGCCTCAACGCACAAGGAAATGTCGTCGAGCAGGGTTTTTTCGTCTGGTGTGCCTTTGTTGACAACTTTACTCAGGTGAACTACATCAATGCGGAGGTTGCCCTCTTCGTTGTAGCGCACCATCGTTTCGTCCACGTTGAGAACGAAGCGACAAGGGCCGATGCGGACGCTATCGCCTACTCGCAACGTCCGTTCCGATATTTGCTTGCCGTTGACGTAGGTGCCGTTGGTGGAGTCTAAGTCCTTGAGGATGAAGGAGCCGTTTTCCCGCGTAATTTTGGCATGAAACCGGGAGACGGCTGGATGGTTGACGACAGTGTTATTTTTGGGTTCGCGCCCGATTGTCAGGATGTCGCGCCCCCGCAGGTCTAACTGGCTGAGGAATAATGTTTCCTCCCCCACAAAATTCTGGGCAACCACTGTCGCCCCGTCTGAAGACAGCTTTTGATGCGGGCTTACAGTAGTAGGCACACTGTTGCTATTAAGAATAAACTGCAATTCGCTGTAGCCAATGCTGATGGTATCGCCGTTTGCTAGGGGGTGAGGAATGTTGGGTTGGAGCCGGATCTTGTTGACGCGAGTGCCGTCAGTGCTGCCGAAATCTGTAATTTGATAGCGATCGCCGTTTCTGCTGATTTGAGCGTGCTGGCGCGACACGAGGGGGTCATTAATGACTAAATCGCTGTCGGTAGCGCGGCCGATAGTTACGACTTCAGTATTAACTGAGTATTCCCAGACAGGTTCGCTACCCTTGTGAATTTTTAAAATGGCTGGCGATACAGGCATAGAGCTATTTCCATTAATCTTACGTCTTTTATCTCATACTGCCACTAACTTTTGTCAAAGATGTTCCTCTTCTTAACTATCCTGCACTTTTTAATAAAAATTAATATTTTTAATCTGCTAAACAATCTAAAATTCTTGCGGAAATACTGACTAATGGTGTCATTCAACCAAATATCCTCACTGCGGAAGACCGCCGCAAAAACTCCTCCCTTGGCCTTGAGGCGATGGGTTTCCGTTTTGGAGAAATTTATGAATGGCTAATTGAGCAATAATTAGCCTTCACCACAACCGTCCATTTTCCGGGGCGCTACCTCTATACTCATCTTGCGGTTGAGGATAAGAAATTACTGGAGATGGAAGAGGAGGAGAGACTCTTATGGGTGTGTCGCCTGCCGATTTATTGCCTAGTTGCACAAAGGTCTCAATCGGAATTGCCCAACTAGATTCGATCATTAAATCTCTGGGCAAATTCGGCTTAGAACCATCCTTAAATACATAAGGATCGCCCCACAAAGGATAGGCGTGCATTCCATTGATTCCCACAACTTCCCCCCTGCTATTTAGCAGCGGCCCGCCACTCATTCCCTTTTCAACTGGATTGCTATAACCAATCTGATACCCTCCAACTAATGCTTTTGGAGACAGAAAGGAAACTCTCCCTAACATAAATTCAAACCCTCTTTTCTCAGAACCTTCTTGACCGGGAAACCCGGTAGCAAAGACTTCATCTCCTACTGCGACAGGTGATGAAGCTAACCGCGCTACTGAATATTCCCTCGTACTTCTGAACTGCAGTAGAACGAGATCGTTGCCGTCAAAAGAGCGATTTTTTAGCAATTCACCCTGATATATTTTCCCATCTGGAGTTTGAATGCGGTGGCTTTCGCCAACGGCTAAAACATGATTGTTGGTAAGAATTGTGTAGGTCTGGCCTTGCTTTTTAATCAATATTCCTGAACCTGCACCGTATCCAGATAGCACTTTAACGGCGATCGCCCGTGCCTCATTTTTGATTTGGGCTACTGTCAGTTGTTGAGCGTTTTCTCGGCTGCCATTTACCTCAATCAAGCGCGATCCGCTGACAGGTAAGGACTGTACTGGCTGTTGAGTATACCAACAGCCAATACAGGTGATTAACAAAGAGCTGAAACGGAGTCTAAACCGCAAGCTAGACCAATTCATGCTTTATTCCTCAGTGATTTTTACCAAGGCGCGCTACCACCCACCACCGTTACTCGGCTCAACGTTCGGCTGAGGGCGAGTGGGAACAGCAGCGGGTGGAGAATTGAGAGCAGGATTAGGAGCGGAACCAGCGGTTTGAACGACGGGCGCTTGTTCGAGAAATCGATTAAAATCGACGGTAGCAGATGAATTGCTATCGGCACTTTCTAGAAGGGGAGCGTTAGATGCACCAACACTAATATTAAAGATTTGCTGGATACGAGCGGCTGCATCTGACCCTGGTTTGAGGGTGAAAAGCAATTTGTCCGAAGTGCATGGAGGGTTGCTATTTCCTGCACAAATAGCTGCCTGGCCGTTAAGATATCCAGCCGTGAGGAAGTTCAGTTGGCCGCTGCTACGGTGCTTTTGGAAGCGACTGGATACTTCTTGGCAGCGCCGTTCTGGGGTGTATCCTGAGTAGCTAAAATATTCAGAATTCCACTTCACGACTGCCACCGTTCCTCGCCGTGTATTAGCAAAGGTGGTTGGTATACCGTCGCTACTTACGCTACAAAAGAAGGTGGTGTCTTGAGCGTAGCTGGGTTGATTGAAGGCGGTGACAGTGCCGATCGCGATCGCGCCCAATGTCACCGCAGCAGTTAGTGATTGCCATTTAGTCATTTTGAGTTAACCTATTGGATTATTGGATAAAATTAATTGAATTCAAAATTTCTTTGAGTTATCTTGAGAAATAAGAGCGATCGTACAACTTGCAACAGCAATTTAGCTAACTTTTATCGGAAAATTAGCATGATTCCCAAATGCAGGCTATGCTAATACAGCCACTTAACTTTTCAAGTCCTCAAAGCAGCGATGCACTTGATGAATCTGGTCTAAAGTGTTGAGTGAGATTTATTTAATCTTTTCTAACATACCGCTCTGAGGTAAGTCAAGATCGTCTCAGGGGAATTTGAACAAATCTTGACTTTACCCCTTAACTGTAGACTAAAGCCCGTGGCAGATGGTTTCTCCGGCTCAGGCCCTGATATCGTTTGCGGTTGCTTAAATTTCCCCTCTATCTCTGAGTCCGCCCAGGCGGACTTTGTGTGACAAGAAGCGATTTCAACCGCCGAGATATCTTACGGTGTCGGATTCGGATACTTAGCGTGCACCGCATCGATTTCCGCTAAGATATCCTTATCCAAATTCACCTCCAAACTACCGATATTTTCCTCCAACTGTTCGAGGCTGGTTGCACCGATAATTGTACTCGTGACAAACCAGCGCGATCGCACATACGCCAAAGCCATCTTAGCAGGAGTCAAATTGTATTTCGCAGCAATCTCAATATACGCTTTCACCGCATCATTCAGATTAGTTTTATCGTAACGCTGACCGAATCCCGCAAATAAAGCCAGCCGCGAATTTTCCGGGATTCCATCCAAGTATTTACCCGTTAAAATTCCAAAAGCCAAAGGACTGTAAGCCATCAATCCCACATTCTTAAAACGGCAAGTTTCTGCTAAATTTAGGTGAAATGTCCGATTGCTCAAACTGAAAGCATTCTGAATCGAAACAACTTTTGGCAATCCGTGTTTTTCAGCTAAGGTGCAGAACTCGCAAACTCCCCAAGGCGTCTCGTTGCTCAAACCCAAATAGCGGATTTTTCCGGCTTTAATTAAGTCAGCAAATACCTCTAACTGTTCCAAAATCGGTACAGTTTCGTGCTCTTGGGCGATGTCGTAATCCGGCGCGCCAAATAGCGGCACGTAGCGATCGGGCCAGTGGATCTGATACAGGTCGATGTAGTCAGTTTGCAAGCGCTTCAGGCTGTCATTCAGGGCTTTTTCGACATTTGGGCGATCGATCTGATTTTTCCCTTCCCGAATCCACTTTAATCGAGTGCTTCGCCCCGCCACTTTAGTAGCTAGAATGACTTTATCCCGCTGCTGCTTCGCCAACCATTCGCCGATATATTCCTCTGTTTTACCCTGAGTTTCGGGTTTTCCAGGGACGGGATACATTTCTGCCGTATCGATAAAGTTGATGCCTCTATCGATCGCAAAATCGAGCTGTTGAGCCGCTTCTGCAACGGTGTTCTGCTGGCCGTAAGTCATCGTACCCAAACAAATTTCAGATACTGATAAGTCGCTGTCGCCTAGTTTTTTGTATTCCATGAGTTTGATTGCTGGAAAATTATCTGATTCTATATTACCGAAAAAGTTTGATTTAATTGACAGCTCCAGAAAAGTGCGATCGGCTTTCTCCTCTCTTCCTCTTTTCCTCTGCGCCCTCTGCGGTTTTAAAAAAATTAAAAGATATCCGCACTTAAATGTTAATATAAATAATTCGTATTCCTCTGATGTATGAGTAGTCGCCCGCCAAAAGTTCCATTTGTCAACCTCTCCCTGCAACACCAACCAATCCAATCCCAAATAGCAGAAGCAATTGGACAAATAATCCAGGAAGGAGAATTTATTTTAGGTCAAGCACTCGCCGAATTTGAAACAGCATTTGCAGCAGCTTCTGGAGTAAAATACGGCGTAGGAGTGGCTTGTGGAACAGATGCGATCGCTCTGGGACTCCAAGCTTGCGGCATTAATCCGGGCGACGAAATTCTCATACCCGCCAACACTTTTATCGCCACCATAATCGCCGTCCTCCAAGCTAAAGTAGTACCTATTCTTGTAGATTGCGACCCGGAAACCGCCCTAATTGACCTCACAGCAGCCGAAACAGCGATTACTTCAAAAACTAAAGCAATTATTCCCGTACATTTGTACGGTCAAATGGTGTCGCCCCGGCAACTTTTAGATTTTGCTAAGCGCCACGATTTAATCGTATTTGAAGATGCCGCCCAAGCGCACTTAGCCGAAAGAGAAGGATACCGCGCGGGTTCCATTGGGAAAGCAGCAGCATTCAGCTTTTATCCCAGCAAAAACCTCGGTGCTTTTGGCGACGGCGGGATGTTAATTACTAACGATGCAGAGCTCGCAGAAAAAATGCGAACTCTCCGCAATTACGGAGCACCCAGCAAATATTTACACACAGAAATTGGCACCAACAGCCGCCTCGACAATTTGCAAGCCGCCGTGCTCAATGTTAAATTGCCTTACTTAGAAAAATGGAATCGCGATCGCACCGACGCCGCCCAATACTACAATACTCTACTAGCACCCCTGAAACACAAAGGCATTGTACCGATCGCCAACCACAGCAGCAGCGGTCACATTTATCACCTCTATGTTATCCAAATTACTGAGAAAAGCTCGATCGACCGCAACACCCTTCAGCAAAAACTCGCCCACAACGGCATTCAAACAGGCATACACTATCCCGTACCTTGTCACCTGCAACCCGCCTACCAAAACTTAGGCAATCGGGGCGACTTTCCCCGCGCAGAAACCCTGTGCGAACAGATTTTATCATTGCCAATGTATCCCGGATTGAGCAATACTCAGATCGAGCAGGTGGTTCGGGCGATCGAACTATCATTGAATTGCTAATTCATAAAAGTTATGCTGCAGGTGTTTCAAGCAGTAAGGTGCGGTTCTAAAAGCATTTTTGTGGGGAATTAACAAATCTTTGACTCACAGTTGAAAACCGCAAAGCGTTGCGAATCCAGCGCGGCAATCTCAAAACTTCTCAAACCATGCACATCCAGCGCAGAATTCGCATTGTTCTCAAGCGACACCTCCTGGGGGAAGGTATCACGGTACTCCTAGTGCTGCTGTATGCCCCCCTGCTAGTACACTGGTACGACGGCTGGTTCAACAAAAGCATCAGCATCGAACACGAATATTTCAGCCACGGACTTATTGGTTTGCCCTACGCGGCTTATATTGCTTGGATGAACCGAAAGTCCTGGCGCCGCTTGCCCAACTCCCCGCATCCTTTGGGAGGCTTTTTGCTGGTACTAGCAACGCTTTTTTATCTGAGTCGCTTGAGCGATTTTGTAAATTTATCCCTGCCAGTAATGTTGGCCAGCATTTGCTTATCTTTAAAAGGAATTCCCGGCTTAAAATTGCAGGCGATGCCGCTTTTATTCGTATTTCTGGCCTCGCCAAACCACATTCCTTACCTCATAGAACCCTACGCCTTGCCGTTGCAGCACTTCATTGCTGAAACATCAGGCTTGATATTAATTAAGGTTGGTCTCAACGTGAGAGTGGAACAAATTTATCTGTACGTAAACGATCGAATTGTAGAAGTTGCACCCCACTGTGCAGGCTTGAAGATGCTGTTTACCAGTCTTTATGTCAGCTTAATTCTGCTGGATTGGACAGGAGTTTGGAGTTCTCACAAAAGAAGCATTTTGTTTTTAGCAAGTACATCCATTATTAGCATCACTTCCAACATTTTCCGCAACACTTTGCTAACTTACTTTCACGGAACTGAAAGAGAGACGCTTTTTAATTGGCTGCACGCCGGATGGGGCGGAGACTTGTATTCTGCTTGTATACTAGGCTTATTGGTACTTCTCCTCAACGGGATGGAAAAGTATTTTCCAAGCCAGTCTGTAAATTAGTGAAACAAATGATTTCAGCACGCAAACTACTGCGGCGGTACCAATTATCTAAAATTGTGGTACTGGTGTTTTTGCTGGTACTGGTTGGGACAGTAGCAATTCCGGGCTACGCGACGGGAAGGTGGCCTTGGACAAACCCGCCAACCGTTGCCAACCTCAAGCAATTGAAAAGTTTGCGCCAAAACGGGATGACACTTCCCGGCTGGGAGGTGATCCGCGTCCAGAATAACGTCCAAATTGGCGGTCACAGATGGTTAGTTGAAGAAATTAAAAACGATCGAACAATTGCTATTTTATTGCTGTTGCCTCAAAATGACCCCAAAAACCAGCCCCAGGTAGAATGGCTCGATATCGATGGATTTCATCGGTGGCAAACAGATTCTCATCGCATTTTGAGGTTTACAGTTAAATTAGCGCCAATACCCGACAAGCCGCCGCCTACCGTCGAGACCCGGTTTTTCCGAAGCTGGACTGCCCAACAAACTTTTGCTGTCGTGCAGTGGTACGCTTGGCCTAACGGGGGTTCTCCAGCAACCAGCCGCTGGTTTTGGGAAGACAGCATTGCTAGACTGTCGAACCGCCGCGCCTCTTGGGTTGCTGTCAGTATCATCGTTCCCATTCAACCGCAAGAGGACATTAAGATAGCTCAACCCTTGCTCGAATCTCTAGGCGAAATTGTCCAGGCTAAATTAATAGCAGAAACTTTCTGAGTTTAGTAAAGTTTTTAGCGGGTAGATTTGAAGGTTTCAGGGGATTTATTATACCAAATCAGACGATTAAAACCCCTATCTTGGACGATTAATTAACAAAGCCCGCCCGCGATGGCTAGAAAAATCAAGGCGGAAAATTCAACTGATACCAGTAAAAAAAAACAATGCAACTATAAGCCATGTCTCAACCCTTATGTCATCACTCATTCCCAATTTATTTATCTAAAATCTCAAATGCTAGGATTTGGTATCAAGAGTAGAAAAAATCAGTTGATACTTGCGGATATGAAACTTAAAAATCAGCAAATTATTCAAAATATTACTTTTTTAAATCCTCTCAAAATGCCGGAAAAATTCACAATTAAAAATCGCGTCGCTTTTTCCTTGGCAGGCCTGTATTCAACGGCTTGGACTGTATCTTTTGCTGCTGTATTCTGGGGTTTTAATAGCAAAATTTTTTCGGAAACGGCTTTAGCTCAATCTGTTGTTCCACGAGACGAGCGGCTCGTGCCGCCACCGCCGCTGCGCGTACCGCCACCGCCGCCAGCACAGCCTAACCGGGAAATTAACCCAGCTTTTCGGAATCGGCTTTACCGCCTGGGCCCGGGAGACCAGATTGCTGTTCAAGTTCAGCGCTTCCCAGAGCTGGGTTTTACAGGTGCACTCAGCCCTGAAGGGATAATTGTACTGCCGCTGATCGGAACAGTAAATGTGCGCGGTCTTACTGTCGAAGAAGCACAGCAGCGCCTCCGCGAGCGCTTTGCCCAATTTATCAAAAATCCTCAAGTCTCGGCTGCTTTGCTGGTTCAGCGCCCTGTAGTGGTGACGGTGACGGGGGAAGTGGCGAGACCGGGTTTTTATCCGCTGCAAACCCCCCAGATTCCGGCGGCTCTGGCGGCTGCTGCTGGGACTACTCCTACGGCGGAACTGCGGGCGCTGCGGGTGCGGCGGACTCTGCCGGGAGGTGCTGTCGCGGAGCAAGTTGTTGATATTTTGACACCGCTGCAAACTGGTATTGCTCCGCCGGATTTGCGTTTGGAAGATGGAGATGCGATCGTCGTACCGTATAAACAAGTTACGCCCGATCGCAAATCGGATCAAGATTTAGCATCAAGGTACAGCCTCGCTGCTGCCGCTGTCCCCGTCCAAATCACTGTCACCGGAGAAGTCAGCAAACCGGGTTTTTACACGCTTCCGGCCGGTTCTGGTCGAGTTTCGGCTGCTTTGGCGATTGCGGGGGGAGTCACGGGAAAAGCCGATTTGCGGGCGGTGCGAGTGCGGCGTACCCTAGTGGGCGGCTCGTCGGTGGAGGAACCAATCGACCTCTACACTCCCCTAGCAAACGCTAACGATTTGTTCGATTTTGCTTTGGCATCGGGAGATGTGATTGTCATCCCGGAATTGGACGCTAGTACCAAAAACCTAGACTACGACAAAGCTCTGGTGGCGCGGTCTACTCTGATTAAACCCAGGATCTACGTTCGAGTTTTGAGTTACGCTAGTGGTGGTTTGACCTCGTTCTACGTTGAAAATGGCAGCAGGTTTTTGGATGCTATCAACAACTTGCCTGTTAATCTTGCTGACTTGCGGAAAATAGCCCTGATTCGGTTCGACGAAAAGCAAGGTAGAGCAATCAACCGTTCGATAGATGCTAAAGCTGCGTTGGAGGGCAATGTTTCTCAGAACCCGATGCTCGAAGATAATGATGTGATTGTGATTGGTAGGAATTTGGTAGAGCGCATTGGTTATGTAATCAATACTTTTACTCGACCATTCCGGGATAGTTTGGGATTTATTCTGTTCTTTGAGCAGTTGAGAAATGGGGTAACAAATCTGTTCGGACCGTCGCCTAATGGTAGGTAGTCATACCATTTTAGATTTTAGATTTTAGATGGGAAATGACTTATGCGATATGCGTTTACAACTTACCTACAGTTGCAGTTTTTTGAGGAATGGGTATCATTTGTCAACAATCATTAGTTATCGTTAACAATCTAAAATCTAAAATCTAAAATCTAAAATCATCATGACTTTATCCGTTGTTAAACGTTATTTAATTGCTTTCGACCAATACAAGTGGGTGGGACTGGCTACTCTCGCGGTGACTGTGGGCGTGTCGGGAGTAGTGGCCGTGCAGCCAACTGCGGCGCCAGTTTACGTTGCAGCAGGTACGCTGGCATACCGCCGACCGAGCGTGATTTTTTCATCGACTACTACTAAAATTCAACAGGAAGGACAAGAAATAACTAAAGATATGCTGCTGGATACAAGGGTGGTTAAAGCAGCAGCAGAAAAACTCATAAAAGAAGAAGCGGCAAAATTAAACAAAGAAGAAGCGGCAAAATTAAACAAAGAAGAAGCGGCAAAAAAAGTACAAGTTTTGACTAAAAAGCTGGCAGACAACGTGCAGATCAAGATGCCAACTAAGAATAATGACCCCAGCGCTTTGATTCAAGTATTGTACAAAAATACCGATCGCAAAAAAGCAGAAGCGGTAGTAGAGGCGCTGATGAATGAAATGGTGGCTCGCAGCCAAACTATTAATACTTCTAGACTGCGAGAAACGATCGCCCAAATTAACCAGCGCTTGCCGAAAGTAACTCAGGAACTCAGAGAGACGGAAGCAAAACTTGAAGCCTACGAAAAACGAGAAGGAACTTCAATTTTAGCAGCTCAGAGCGGTGTACTGCCGCAAGCGATTACCAGCAACCAACAGCAGCAGCGGCAACTCCGCGTGCAGTTGGGAGGAATTGAAGCTCAAATGAAAAGCTTGCAGGATCGCTTGGGATTGAATGTGGAGCAAGCTTACGTCGCTCAAGCACTCTCTGCCGATCCAATTATTGCCCAACTGCGAGTGCAATTGTTTTCGCTCGAATCTCAGCTCAAAATTCTCCGCAGCGACTTGCAGGAGGAACACCCAAAAATTGTAGAATTGCTCAAACAAAAACTTGTTTTTGAGCAGCAGTTGCAGCAGCGACAGTCTGAGGTGCTCGGCGGTAACGGGGTGGCGGCTCCGCTCAGAAGTGCCGATCGAATTCGGGTAGACTCTTCTTTAGACCCGGCCAGACAGCAGTTAGCTCAAAGTTTGATTGCTTTGCAAACGCAGCGGGATACGGCGCAACAGCAACTCAAAGGAGTCGAGAAAACTGAACAGCTATTACGCCGGGAACACGCGACAATCCCCAACAAGCAGTTAGAACAAGCGCGGTTGGCCCAGCAAGTGGGGCTGAAAAAATCTCTCTACGATAAGATGCAGTCGGCTTTGGTAGATGCTGAGGCGGCGGTAGCTGAGACAACCGGGAGTTTGACAATCGCCCAACTTCCCAAAACTGATGACGTTGAGTCAAACAAGAGAGGTTTGCCGGTGATGCTGGCGGTGGGCGGATTTGTGGGATTGCTGCTGGGCGGCGGGTTAATATTTTTGTTGGGGATGCTCAACGGCAAGTTTTACAGTTGGGAAGAAGTGCGGGCGGCTTTGGTGGAAAAAGAGGTGCCGATACTGGCAGTTTTGCCTGAAGTGACGGTGTTTGATTCCTACGGCGATGAAATGCCTCTGGCCTTGGAGGCAAATTCTCCTTATTTGGAATTTTACGAGCGGTTACGCACTAATTTGCGGCGGATTGGGGACAAACCGGTGAAGGTGGTGCTGCTGACTTCGGCGGCCGGTTTGGAGGGGAAAAGTTTTAGCGCTTACAATTTGGCAATTGCGTCGGCTCGATCGGGCAAGCGGACTTTGTTAATTGAAGCAGATTTGCGATCGGCTTCTAACGTTGAATCTTTGAAAATCGCTGCAGATCCTCTGGCTGCGGTGGAACCTTTGCACTATTACGGCAATATTAGCGAGTGCGTCTTTTTGGTTCCCGAGGTAGAGAACCTATACGTCGTGCCGAGTCCGGGCTTTTTGCGGCAGGCCTCTGCTGTACTTGAATCGAGCGAAATGCGGAGATTGTTCGACGATGTTCGCAACCGCTTTGATTTTGTAGTTGTGGATTCTCCGGCCTTGAGCGAGTGCAACGACGCGCTGACGCTGGAACCGTACACGGACGGTATGATTTTGGTGGCGCGGCCTGGTTACACTCTCTCTAGTATGTTGTCTGAAGCTGCCGATCAGTTGCTGGAATCGGACGAGGAGGAGTCGCATAAATCCGGGCCGCGGCTGTTGGGAGCGATTATTAACGGTGCTGATATTGCGGTGAAGTTCCGCAACGATATTGATATTGATGAATTGGAGTTGCCTTTGAGTGCGATCGGCGATCGGGCTATTGAAGTGCGATCGAGGCAATTACCGCAGCAGTCAAAGCCTAAAAATAAGGCTATTAATAGTAAATTGAGCTAATTTATGTGGCTTGATTCTTTTAGAGCAATCCTCAACGAAATGTGAATATATTGTATGGTGCAACCTAAGCAGCTTCAGCCGAAACCACCGCTAACAGTCAGTCGATTTTAGATTTTAGATTTTAGATTTTAGATTTAAAAATTGACTCCACAGATGAATCTGGGAGGCTGAACTTTGGTCTAAAATTTTGGGCTCTGGGCAACTCCGGTCTTCAAGCAAGTATCCGTTTTTGGGCGAGTTCAACAGTCAGTCGATTTTAGATTTTAGATTTTAGATTTTAGATTTTAGATTTAAAAATTGACTCCACAGATGAATCTGGGAGGCTGAACTTTGGTCTAAAATTTTGGGCTCTGGGCAACTCCGGTCTTCAAGCAAGTATCCGTTTTTGGGCGAGTTCAACAGTCAACAGCCAGTCGATTTTAGATTTTAGATTTTAGAATGGGAGCATCTCATATTTGTAAAAACACTTCTTCTGGCTCCTTCCTTCTTCCTCTTTCCTCGCAGCCTCGGGCCTCGCAGCCTCGGGCCTCAAAACTCCAATTTCTAGCTTGGCTGCTTTCATTGAGATGCTCCCTTGAGAATTGACTCCACAGATGAATCTGGGAGCTGGAAATTAGGTGTAAAATTTTTCGCTTGTCAACAGTTAACAGTTAACAGTCAACCGTCAACAGTCAACAGTTAACAGTCATTACTTGAAAATGTGTCATCGCACTATTGATTGGATTCCGGGCGTTTCTGGTGTTTGCTCTGGATAAACTGTTCCAAATCGGCGATCGCATCTTCAAAATCCGACAAATTAATTTTCGCAGGTCTAGCCTTCTTCGGCGGACTCGAAGACTGACTCGCAGACTTAGCCGGAGGCGGTGGAGACTGAGGCCCGGCCGCTTGAGTGCTGTTCGATTCTATAGAATCAAACAATTCATCAAGGGACTCAAAAAATGATTGAGCCGAGGCCCGGCGTAAATCTTTTTGGTCGTCGTCATCCGTCATAAGCCACTCCATAGAGTCCAAAAGTTGCCAACAAACTCTGTCCGCCCCGGCGCGTGCAGATATTAGACATGAAAACCGACTAAAACAAGCAGGGGGACAGAATTTAACCGGGCGGTGGGAATGCCTGCGGCCCAAGTTGCTGCCCCAATATCAAACCTGCAGCGGGCATTGTCAGCCTTCAAACTGTATTTAACTGTACACCCGCCTACTGAGTGATTTGAGACTTTGTGTAGACCCAGCTCAAAATCATCGACCCTGAAAAAATCTCAGTTACTGCTCTTTCGTTGTCTAATTAACCCTAGTCTAGTCGAGAATAAGGAGACAGGACTTATGCAACTATTACCGCTGTTCGAGGGTTGCGATGGCAACGCGCCAGCTCGAAAGGACGGACAGACGGTGTTTTTTGCTTGAGTCCTAAGATTTCAAAGGCATTAGGAGATTTTAAGGTGACTCAGGGATTTGATTACGATTTAGCAATTATCGGCGCTGGCGTGGGCGGACACGGCGCGGCCATACACGCGGTTAGCTGCGGGCTGAAAGTGGCAATTATCGAAGCGG
Organism: Microcoleus sp. N3A4; assembly: GCF_036701805.1. Taxonomy (NCBI): domain Bacteria; kingdom Bacillati; phylum Cyanobacteriota; class Cyanophyceae; order Oscillatoriales; family Microcoleaceae; genus Microcoleus; species Microcoleus sp. N3A4. Next base: position 13,748 of record NZ_JAUBRJ010000065.1, on the reverse strand, counting down.
GCGACATGGGGGGGACTTGCGTCAACCGCGGCTGCATTCCCTCTAAGGCGCTGTTGGCGGCTTCCGGGCGGGTGCGAGATTTGCGGAATGCCCACCACCTGAAGACTTTGGGAATTCAGTTGGGAAGTGTGGATTTCGATCGCGGGGCGATCGCCAATCACGCTAACACTATTGTTAGCAAACTTCGCGGCGACTTAACCAACAGCCTCAAACGTTTGAACGTCGATATCATCCAAGGTTGGGGAAAAATCGCCGGTTCTCAAAAAATTACCGTCGAAACGGATAAAGGCGAGAAAACTATTACTGCCAAGGATATTATTCTCGCTCCCGGTTCGATTCCTTTCGTCCCCCCCGGGATAGAAATTGACGGCAAAACTGTATTTACCAGCGACGATGCTGTCAGGTTGGAATCGCTGCCGAAGTGGATCGCAATTATTGGCAGCGGTTATATCGGTTTGGAGTTTTCGGATATTTACACGGCCCTGGGCTGCGAAATTACGATGATTGAAGCTCTAGATCAGTTGATGCCGACTTTTGACCCGGATATTGCTAAGTTGGCAGAACGAGTGTTAATTGCACCCCGCGATATTGAAACAAAAGTTGGGTTGTTGGCTAAGAAAATTATTCCTGGTTCGCCGGTAATTATTGAATTAGCTGATTTCAAAACTAAGGAAGTTGTCGAAGTTTTGGAAGTTGACGCTTGTTTGGTAGCAACTGGCCGGGTTCCGGTAAGCAAGAATTTGGGATTAGAAACTGTTGGCGTGGAAACGATGCGCGGTTATATCCCAGTTAACGATATGATGCAGGTTTTGGCGGCGGGAGAACCGGTGCAGAATTTGTGGGCGATCGGGGATGTTAATGGCAAGATGATGTTAGCGCATTCTGCGTCTGCCCAGGGAATTGCTGCGGTGGAAAATATTTGCGGGCGCACGCGCGAAGTTGACTATTTAAGTATCCCGGCGGCGGCGTTTACTCACCCGGAAATTAGCTATGTGGGAATGACTGAACCTGCGGCAAAAGAGTTAGGAAAAACTGAAGGGTTTGAGGTAGCTTCTGTCAAGAGTTATTTTAAGGGAAATTCTAAAGCTATTGCGGAGGGTGAAACCGACGGTATGGCTAAGGTGATTTACCGGAAGGATACTGGAGAATTGTTGGGAGTTCACATTTTCGGTTTGCACGCTTCGGATTTGATTCAGGAAGCGGCAAATGCGATCGCCCAGCGCGATTCTGTTAACAATTTAGCATTCCGAGTTCACACTCACCCGACGCTTTCTGAAGTGCTGGATGAGGCTTTCAAACGGGCGGCTGGAGCGGGTAGTCATTAATCTGTAGGGGCTGTTTTCTTGTTTTATATCCCCGACTTGTTGAATAAGTCGGGGATTTCGGTATACTGTTTTAGGGCGGTGGTAGAGTGCCGATCGCATTTTCAGCTAATTCGATAAATTCTTCAGCTTGGGCGATCGATTCTGCGGCTTGATCGCTCGTAACGGCATCAAGTTCGCCGTAATCTCCAGCATTTCGCAATTCTTGAGCTCTGATGAGGTATTGGTGAAACTTAACAGGAACTCTTCCTGTACGAGCAAATTCTCGGCCAAAGGCGCTAATGACTGCGGAATGTTTAGAAAAAGATAACCCTTCCCCTTCTAAAAATGCTTCGGCAATATAAAACATAGTGTAGTAGGCGCGAGAGGCTGCATAATCTGGGTATTCGCCATCTAACATTAACTTAGCCGCTGAAAGGCTTTGACGAGCTTTTGCGAGTAAGTTTAATTGAGCGGATGTCATATTAAAATTCCCTCTTTACGGATATTTCTGAGCAAAGGACTTTGATAATTAGTGAATTTTTCTTCATTCATAAACTGGCAGCTAATCACTTCATCATTTTGCAGCGACAAATCTGCTACAATCTGAAGAGTTCTATCAATTTCTTCGCCCGCTTGAACTGGCGCTTTCAGAACTACTAAAACATCTATATCTGAGTCTGGATGTGCATCGCCTCTGGCTTGGGAACCGTAGAGCACTATTTGGGTGAGGCGATCGCCGTAGAGTTGCTCGAAGTGCGATCGTAATTGCATCAGTATGTTTTTAAGCTTATCGTTAATGCTCATATCTGTTAAAAATGATTGGAGGGCGATCGGACTTTGACTAATTCACTTAAGATGAGATATTTGTCAGGAACCACTGTTAAGAATTACCTCAGCAATGTCTTGGCGTGTAGCACCGAAGATAAGCAAGGTGCGAATCAGGAGATCCAGGGAAGCGGAAGGATCGCCAGCTTCCATTTTAGCAACTCTTGACTGGCTAGACTTAATTTTCTGGGCAAGCTCATGCTGAGTCATCTGTTGGCTAATCCGGTTTTGTTTGATGGCTTTACTCAGTGCAAGTTTCATTTCTATGAAAGCAATTTCTTCTGATGAAAGTCCGAGAAATTCCTCTACTGTCCCGATAGTCCATCCTGCCGCTTCTAAGCGTTGGCGTTTAGCTATGTCCATAAAATACCTTCTAGATTTAACTTTAAATTTCGTCGTATTGCTTCAAGCGCTTTTTACATTTTTCAATTATAGAATCCGGTGTTTTGTTCGTGGTTTTGTTAAATACATCCACTATAATAATAGCATCTACATCAATTCGATAAATGATGCGCCAATCCTTGCTTGTCTGTGAATCGGCTAGACGGATTTCGTGACAATGAGCTCCGATGCTTGGCATAGGGCGAGAGAATGGCATGGATAGGCTTTCGCCATCCTGTAGCTTTCGCAGCAGAAATCCGGCTTGAATACGCGCATCAGTAGAAAATGGCGGTGTTTTTACTTCCCCACTAAGCCAGACAAGGGGTTTGCTTTCCGAATCTACCATCTATATTTTGGTTTTTTTTAGATCGTATGTCAAATCAGACATATTGGCAATACAGCTTGCCTTATAAAGAGAAGGTCGATCGTACTTCAATCAAAATGTTGCAAATTTGGCTGAATTTTAGCAACAAAAAAAGGAGATTATAGGTCGATAGATCGGTTTTCATCAATAACTTTGAGATTGGGATATAAAATTATAGTCAGTTCGCCAATTTCATCATCGCCATCATCGCTAACCAGGTTGTTTTCGCCAGCAGATAAATCGGCTTTGAGTAAAAATTTAAGTTTAATCCAGTTAGAAGTGGAATGGTTGTTGATGATCTTCGTGCCGATCGATCTGCCGATTAACTCAGCCTGACTATAGTTTGTCTTATGAATGGTTGTCAAAGCGGTAAAAATTCCCTATGGTGTTGGAGAAACAGAATTAGTGATACTCAAAAAAATAGCGATCGCACTTCAATAATAGAAGGGCGATCGCTCCTATATGACAAGCACTTTAGCCACCAGATGATGCACACATAAACACCGTTTCTTTACTACCTCCCTTTTGCCCAGCCATACAACAAGCCAATGTTTGATTACCGTCTTCAGGCTTGGTGGGAGGAAATATATCTACTTTGAAAATGTAATTGTTGGTTTCCTTTGGCAATCCCAGTAGTTCTAGGGAGTCGGTAAACTGAGTATTTTCAGCATAGTAAGCTAGTTGTTTTTTCTGACAAGTATTAACGTAAGTAATGCCCTCTACTTGTTTAGCTTTATTTATAAATTTCAACATTGCCCCCATAGATATAGTAGCGAGAATACCTATGATTATGATAACGACTAACAACTCTACTAGAGTAAAACCTGAGTTTTGCTTGCGATCAAGCCGATAAAAACTCCTTAAAATATATTCCATTTTACCTTAATTAAACAGTAAAATTAACTAGGCACAAAGAGTTCCTACTGGAAGCCCATGTTCGTAGTAGGAACTTTTTCTGCCTTATAGATATTGGTGTTTATCCCGATCGACTAACAACCATAAGAATGTGAACCGCGACAAGATAACTGTAAAATTACTGCCAAAACCATCGCCAACTGTAACATTTGGTGTCAAAGCTAAACCAAACAGATTGGCCCCATACATTGCTGACACCAGGATGTTTCCATTGACAGAGCTTGTTCCTATCATTAGGAGGTGAGGGCAAACATTGTTTTCCTTGCGCTTTCCAATAATTACAATTGTCTCCTGTCGAAAGGCGACCCAGATCAGTGTCTTTTCTAAACCAAGCAGCATCGGCTGGTTGAGTGTGAGAAAACAGAACTACACTACCAACTAAGGCAGCCATCGCTATTTTGCTAAATTGTGCTGGTTTTACCATCAATTATGTTCTCCTATTTAAACAACTAAGCTTTGAACACTTTATATTAATATTATTCAACTAAAATTTTAGAAATGCCAATTACAATATGTCAGAATAAGTAACTAATTTAGTCAGCCCAAATATCAGCAAATGTCATCTACTGTTGCTAATGTCATCCAATGTCAGATATTTGTGATAACATGATATAAATCCTTGACAAATCAAAGCAATGGACTTAAAAGATATATTGCAGTTTACAGATAGTCTATTTTTTTCCGAGACTGGTAAGCATATAGATCGCCTGCAAGAGAGCATTTTGAAAGGAACCTTGGATGGTCAAAAATATAGCGAGATTGCCGAAGACGAACATTGTACCGAAGGCCATGTCAGAAATGTCGCCTCGGAATTATGGCAAATTATTTCCAATGCTTTAGATATAGAAGTTAATAAATCTAATTTTCGACGTATTTTACAAAAGTCTTATTTATCTATTAATTCATCCCACTTTACCAAAGAATTTATAAATGTTAGTAATGTTAATTTTTGCAATAGTAATATACATGACTCAGAAGTTATGAATAATCGATCGCCTACTTCTCTCCAAGACACCCAACAAACCCCCAAACAACCCCATATAGACTTAAGCGACGCACCCAAAATCTTCACTTTCTACGATCGCACCACCTCTCTCACCACCCTCAAACAGTGGATTCTCCACGAAAACACCCGCCTACTCGCCATACTAGGCATAGTCGGCATTGGCAAAACCGCACTCGCCGTACACCTAGTAGAACAAATCAAACATGAATTTGATTTCATCATCTGGCGAAGTCTCGCCACATCTCCACCCCTGTCAATACTTCAAACAAATATAATTCAATTCTTCTGTAGGGGCGGCGCCCCCGTGCCCGCCCCAAATGCCGACGGCGTGGTTGTCCCAGAGAATGGGGCAACCACGGGGGGTTTGCCCCTACTGAACTACTTGCAAAAATACCGCTGTCTGCTGATACTCGATGACGTACAAATGGTAAATAGCAGCGGACAACTCGCTGGTATTTACCAACCTGGATATGAAGATTACGGCACACTATTCAGACAGGTAGCAGAATTATCTCACAACAGTTGCTTAGTGTTGCTCAGTTCGGAAAAACCCAGAGAAATCGCCGCATTAGAAGGCAAAAACCAACCAGTGCGATCGTTACAACTGAATGGTTTAGGTGGTGAAGCGGGGGAAATCCTTAGAGAAAAAGGTTTAGCTGAACATGAAAAATGGTCAGAACTAATTGAACAATACAGAGGCAATCCCTTGTGGTTGAAAATAGTGGCTACAATGATTCAAGATTTATTTGACGGCACCCTATCGGAATTTTTGTCGGACGAGCCACTATTTTTAGGCGATCTAGAATCTTTACTGCATCAGCCATTTAATCGCTTATCCGAGTCAGAAAAACAAGTGATGTCATGGCTAGCGAGTGAAACCGCACCCGTTTCCATCTCAAAACTGCCAGAGAATCTGCAATTATCTCGATCGCACTTTTTGAAAGTGATGCAATCCTTGGGACGGCGTTCATTAATTGAAAAAATCCCGGAGGGCGATCGCACATTTTTCACCCTCGATCCGGTACTAAAAGAGTATGTCAAAACTAACTATTCCCGCCCAAACATAGAAAAAGAAGCCCTATCACCCTTATAATATCCTTAGTATTGGGAAGCCAAAAACCATGTCACTCACACAAACCCAAGTAACCTATACTGAAGCTCTGGCCAATCTTGATGAACTGTGCGAACAAGTCATCAGCGATCGCGATGCCATCATCATCACTCGCAAAAACGGCGAAAACGTCGCCTTAATTGCCGCTGACGAATTGGCAAGCTTATTGGAGACAGTATACCTGCTGCGATCCCCCAAAAACGCCGATCGCTTGTTAAGTGCCCTGAAACAGGCAAAAGCCAGAACAGTCAAACCTCAGACTGTCAGCGAATTGCGCCAGGAGTCGGGACTTGTCGAAGAAGCGTAAACAACCACCGCAAGAAACCGCAGAACCGGAGAAAACCCCTGTTCGCGATGCAGTTTTTAACCCTAAATTCCTAGAAGACCTTACCTATTGGGTGGACGTTGACCGCAAAGTTGCCCTCCGACTTTTAAAATTGGTAGAGGCGATCGTGCGCGATCCGTTCACAGGTATCGGCAAACCAGAACCCCTAAAATATTTGGATGCGGGTACGTGGTCGCGAAGGCTTACTCAAGAACATAGAATAGTTTACTTAGTGAGCGAGAATAGAATTGATTTTCTCCAAGCTCGTTATCATTACGAAGACTAGCCCGAAATGCCGTTTCCCTACAGTGAATTATCGGGAATAATGATGCTTACTTTTGACTCCGACAGGTACAGCAGCCTGCTATCTCAATATCAACCTCGAATTATCAAAAATGAAGAGGAAAACGAGACTTTTTTAGAAATAGTTGAAAACTTGCTTTCTCGGAAAAATCTAACTCCCGAAGAAGATACTATGTTAGAACTTTTAGTCAAACTAATTGAGGATTATGAAGAAACTCACTATCAACTAAATGCTTCAACTCCCCACTCCAGACTTCTTCATTTGATGGATGCTAGAAGTTTAGAACTAGCAGATTTAGTAGAAATTATTGGCACAGTTGAGACGGTAACTGAAATCGTTAACGGTCAGCTAGAAATTAGCAAAAAACAAGCTGAGGCTTTGGAAAAATTTTTTCATGTAAATCCGGGTTTGTTTCTGTTTGATTAATCGTAAACCATTATATAATACGTTGAAACTTGTTACGATCGCCCTTTATCCTCCTATCATGCTTCAAATCCGCCGTCGTCCCCCCAGCACGTCCGTCTCCGTACTCTACCTCAGCTACCAAATCGCCGTACCCGACGCCGAACCCCGGCACATCCTCGAAGAAATTGTCTGGCAAAAAGAAGCTGAAGTGGCCCAAAAGCGCGATCGCACCCCGTTATCCGAACTTCACAAAAAACTCCCCTTCGCACCGCCTACTCGCGACTTTCTTGCCGCCCTTAAAAACGGCAAAACCACACCCGCTATCATCGCCGAAGTTAAAAAAGCTTCCCCCAGCAAAGGAGTAATTCGCGAAGATTTCGATCCCGTGGCGATCGCCCTAGCTTACCAAGAAAACGGCGCTAGCTGCATCTCCGTACTCACCGATGAAAAGTTTTTTCAAGGCAGCTTTGAAAACCTCGCTAAAATCCGTGCCGCCGTCGATTTACCCCTGCTTTGCAAAGAGTTTATTATCTATCCCTACCAAATTTATCTCGCCCGCATTCACGGTGCCGATGCCGTACTTTTAATCGCCGCCATTCTATCTGACAAAGACTTACAATATTTTGTAAAAATTGTCAAGACTTTGGGCATGACAGCTTTAATAGAAGTTCACACTCTCGAAGAACTCGATCGAGTATTAACTCTAGAAGGCGTCAACCTGATCGGCATCAACAACCGCAACCTAGCAGATTTTTCCGTCAGCCTAGAAACCACCGGTCAACTATTAGCCTCGCGCCAAACCGAAATCCAAGCAAAAGGCATCCTCACCGTCAGCGAGTCAGGAATCCACACTCCCGACGACCTAACTCAAGTTGCCAGCGCCGGAGTCCAAGCCGTCCTCATCGGCGAATCTTTAGTCAAACAGCCCGATCCGGGTGCAGCTTTAGCCTCGCTGGCCGATCGCCCTTCCAGCCCCTGAAAGGCGAGACGGCTTGACAAACCACCCTTAATTCTGATAAAAAATGATTAAGTAGGTAAATAATGAGAATTTCTAGCCTGCATCGACTCAGGCGCTTAACTGTAAAAAAAAAATAGCACTCAAAGCTATATTGCATAGAAATATTTTGCCAAAAAGCAATTAAATCTATTCTGTAAGCCTGTCGATCGCCAAATTTAGCGCGTCCAACGCACCCAGCCCCGAATATTCGATCGGCAAAGCAGGGGTTGCTGTACGGTTAGAAAAAAAATAAAAAATCGGGCATCTAATGTTCACCTGTGATGCCTCATGCAATTGCAATGGGGTGTCGGTTCGCTGAGGTATGTTAGCTTTCATGGAGCCAATCCCCCTTCCTTCGTACATTCATTATGAATTGCTACTTCAATTGTTAGAACGCAAAACGATGTTTGCTGTCAGTCCACAATCGCAGCAGCAGCAACAAGTTCACCAACTTATTATTACACTCCGCAAAGCCCTTGCCATTCAAAAGCAATTAGAACAAAGCTGCGAGCGATCGAACTTAGCGGTAGAACACCGCTGGTCTCTAAATGAAATTAACCACAAGGGAGTTAAAAATTAAAAAACTTAGAGTAGCGACGTGACGTATCGTATTTGATTTATTCTATATAACTCCCACCGAAAAAGTTAGGACAATATCATGGACAACAAATTAATGCTGATGATTCCGGGCCCGACGCCGGTGCCTGAAGCGGCCTTGTTAGCGATGGCAAAACACCCGATGGGCCACCGCAGCAAGGAATTTGACGGGATTTTTGCAGAATGTACCGAAAATTTGAAATGGCTGCACCAAACTAAAAGTGACGTGCTGAGTTTAACCGTTTCCGGTACCGGCGCGATGGAAGCTGGGATAATTAATTTCTTGAGTGCGGGCGATCGAGTTTTAGTCGGATGCAACGGCAAATTTGGCGAACGTTGGGCCGAAGTCGCCGAAGCTTACGGTTTAAACGCCGAAATTATTAAAGCCGAATGGGGCCAACCTTTAGACCCGGAAAACTTCCGCGAAAAACTCGAAGCAGATACAGAGAAGCAAATCAAAGCTGTCATCATCACTCACTCGGAAACCTCCACCGGCGTCCTCAACGACCTCGAAACCATCAACCGCCACGTTAAAGCCCACGGTGAAGCTTTAATTATGGTCGATGCTGTCACTAGCTTAGGGGCTGTCAATATTCCGATGGACGCTTGGGGAATCGATGTCATTGCTTCGGGTTCTCAGAAAGCTTACATGATTCCTCCAGGTTTGGGTTTTGTGGCCGTCAGTCCGAAAGCTTGGGAAGCTTACAAAACTGCGAAACTGCCCCGCTATTATTTGGATTTGGGCAAATATAGCAAAGACGCTGCCAAAAATACCACTCCTTTTACTCCGCCGGTCAATATGTTTTTTGGACTGCAAGTAACATTGCAGATGATGAAAGCCGAAGGGTTGGAAAATGTTTTCGCGCGGCACAAACGGTTGATGACAACTACTCGCGCTGCTGTAAAAGCTTTAGGTTTGCCGTTGTTTGCGGCTGATGATGCCGCGAGTCCTGCGATTACTTCGGTTATGCCGCCAGAATCCGTAGATGCTCAAAAAGTACGGACGTTGATGAAAAAGAGATTTGACATTGCTCTCGCCGACGGACAAGACCATTTGAAAGGTAAAATCTTCCGAATCGGCCATTTGGGCTTTGTGTGCGATCGCGATATTCTAGCAGCAATTTCCTCTTTAGAAGTGGTGTTGCGAGAATTGGGTCATGAAGGCTACACTCCTGGTGCCGGCGTTGCCGCTGCTGCGAAACTTTTGGCTGAATCCTAATTCAAGCATATTAAAAGGATTTGAAATTTTGGACTTTCTCTAAAATCTAAAATCCTTTTAATATGCTTGGGATAACCAATCAAAGATTTTATCCAACTGTTCTAGAGTGACTAAACCGTACTGCCACAGAACCATCGGCAAGGAATTCGGGTCTTTATCGCGCTGCCGCTGTTTGTCACCGCCGACACGTTCGGCGACAGCAATTGACGCTGGAGAAATTGCCAAATCTTCTTGTAAAAATCGAATTAATCGACTGTATGTAGCGGGTGCCATGTGATTTCACCTCTAAGTATAGGACACCATTTTATGATGTGAACCTGATGTTTTTGATTGGGAATAAGCCAGTTTTAAATCTGTCTTGCCACCGTCGATAGCTGTTAAAACAGTATTAGCGGTTGTTGAAAATGCAAAACTTAATGCTGAGTGCGACTGTAAAGCCAACCTTTCCCAAAAAGCGAAAGGTTTTGCACTTTTGCGGCTGTCGGCTCGATCGACTTTGCGATCGCGATCGAACCTAAATTGAATACCTCGGCATCTTTGCAGCGCGAATCAGAATTTATTCTGCTACCTAAAACTACTAAACCAGGTTCAGAGTTTAACTTCATCTGCCAAAATGCAGAATCCGCAAATCTACTTCCGCAAAATTAGTTAGATATTTCGATCGAGCCCCAAACTGCTACCAGAAGTTAACTTTGCCAATTAACGCCAATTAACTTGGCTCGTAGCATATTACTTTAGATAGGTTTAGTAGATTTAGCTCGATCGCCAGAAGTTCCAGAGAATTTCTTTTCTTTTCGTGCTGCTACCTCTTGAGGCTGAGCATCGTCTCTCAGGATTGGTAACGAGTCGCTGACTCGTCTCATACCTGCGACTAACAATTTACAGCTTCCGCAAACAAGCTCAAGTCCAGACAGACTGAGATAGACATCGTAGCAAATCTTTTGGTGTTTGTGCTGATTCGTTATTAAAATTTTAACAGATGTTATCAATTTTTGTAAAGTTTCTAAATTTTATCGAGTCTTCTGAAGGCAGAAGGCACCCCGATCGAAAGGAAGAAGGAAAAAGGAAACTGGAGGATCGTTTCTGCGTATAGGTTTTAGTCGAAAAACTCGATTTCAATACGATCGCCAACTTTGACACCGAGTTCAGCAGCCCGCCCGCCCCGGAGTTCAATAACTCGATCGACTGGAGTATCGGGCCCGTAGGTAGGACAAGGATCGGCAGTACAAGGAGGTGCAGAAACTTCGATCGCCTCAACCACCCCATCCCGCAGAAAAATCATATCCAGAGAAATCTGGCAATTTTTCATCCAAAAATTGACCCACCGCGCCGGTTTAAACTCAAACAGCATTCCTCTGTCATCCGGCAAAGAAGTTCTGTACATTAAACCTGTAGCCTGTTGTTCCGGTGTTTTTGCGACTTCGAGTTCGATCTGGCGATCGGCTATCCGAGCTCTAGCAGAAACAGGCAGCACTTGACCCGATGTTGTCGCCGTCGGAGACTGCGACGCCAAAATACCAGTAGCACCAGCATTCGCGACAGGTAAAGCCGGCGAACATCCCAGCAAAAATATACTTACTCCAATACCGAGCAAATTAGTTAAATAATTCATAAAGATTTTAGATTTGAGATTTGAGATTGTTGACTGTTGACTGTTGACTGTTGACTGTTGACTGTTAACTGTTGACTGTTGACTGTTAACTGTTAACTGTTAACTGTTAACTGTTGACTGTTGACTGCGTTGAGTGATGACAACTGACAACTGACAACTGACAACTACCAACTGACAACTACCAACTGACAACTGCCAACTGACAACTGCCAACTGCCAACTGACTAATGACTAATGACTGCTTCAAGCTTCCCGCATCACATAGCCAACACCGCGCACCGTCTGAATCAAGCGCTTTTCGCCCTCATCTTCAATCTTGAGGCGCAGATAGCGGATGTAAACCTCAATCACATTCGACTCGCCCAAAAAGTCGTAACCCCAAACATTTTCGAGAATTTGTTCCCTAGTCAAAACCTCGCGGGGATGTTCCATCAAATACTTTAGCAGTTCAAATTCCTTCATCGTCAGGTCGATCGCCCGTCCATTCCGCAGCGCCCGCCTAGAGGCCAAATCCAAAACTAAATCGCCAAACCTCAATTGTTCGCTGCTGCTATTATCCGGCTGCAAATACAAGCGCACCAACTGCAAAAACTCGTCAGTGCGGTAAGGTTTGAGAAAATAATCGTCCGCCCCGGCTTCCAGACAAGCTACGCGATCGTCAACTGTATCACGACCGACCAATAGCAGCACCGGCACCCGATTCCCAATACTTCTTAGGTAAGAACACAGTGACAGCCCCGACTCAGGGCCAAGTATCCGATCGATTACAATCAAAGCTGGCTGCAATTCATGAGCTAAATGTTGCCCGGTGGCGGTATTAGAAGCCACTACCGGTTCGTAACCGGAGGATTTTAAGTCGAGACTCAAGTGTCCGGCGAGAACTTCGTCTGTTTCAACTAGCAGGACACAGGGATTGCGATCGAGAGTAATTGCAGCCATTGAATTGACCGGTGGAGACCATAACTGTTTTAGCACGTTTGATGGCCGTTGGTTGTTAACTGTTGGTTGTTGGCTGTTGACTGTTGGCTGTTAGCTGTTTTTTGTTGGCTGTTGACTGTTGTTATTTGTTGTTATTAGACTTCTCCTAAAAAGCAGATTTTGAACAGGCAGGATGCCTGTTCCACGATAATTATGTGAGATGTCTATTCGTTATGGGTTATTTGCGAGTTGCTACCCATTACCAATTCCCAATTCTATAAGGCCCCATGCCCCATGCCCCATGCCCAATTCCCAATTCCCAATTCCCGATTTAAATTATGACCATCATCGTATTCGGCAGTATCAACATCGACATAGCAGCAAAAACTCCCCGGTTGCCGCAGCCAGGGGAAACAATCATCGGTAGCAATTTTTTCACGGCCGGTGGTGGCAAAGGAGCAAATCAAGCCGTCGCCGCCGCCCGTCTCGGCACTTCCACCCACATCATCGGCCGCGTCGGCAACGATAAATTTGCTGAAGAATTATTGACAAATTTACAATCTTATGGTGTAAATACAGACAATGTATTAATAGACCAAAACACTCATTCAGGAGTGGCAATTATCGCCGTAGACGAGACAGGTCAAAATAATATTATTGTGATTCCGGGCGCGAATCACAATGTCGGCGAAGCAGATATAGAACGTCTCAAAAAACTGTTAACAGCAGCTACATCCTTGCTGTTACAGTTAGAAATTCCCCTGGAAGTTGTCCAAAAAGCTGCGAAAGCTGCTCGTCAAGCGGGGGTGCGAGTTATTCTCGATCCAGCACCGGCTATGGCAGATTTGCCGATCGAACTTTATCCGCTAATTGACATTATCACGCCGAATGAAGTGGAAGCCAGTCAGTTAGTCGGTTTTCGGGTGAATGACACCGAAACAGCGATTGTAGCTGCCAAACTGTTGCAGGAGCGCGGCGTCAAGAATGTTATTGTCAAATTGGGCGATCGCGGGGCTGTTGCTGTTACGGCGGATGAAACCTTTTTTGTACCGGCTTTTGCTGTGCAGGCGATCGACACTGTGGCCGCTGGCGACGCTTTTAACGGCGGGTTGGCCTCGGCATTAGATGCCGGTCTGTCCTTGTCAGAGGCGGTGCCGTGGGGCGCAGCAGCGGGCGCTCTGTGCACAACTAAAGTGGGTGCTCAAGTTGCTATGTGCGATCGGGCAACTTTTGATAAATTTTTGCATAATTTAACTTGAATTTATGGAATTGCTGAATTAGGGTATGATACGGGCCAAAGTACGAGAGGGGAGCCGAAAATGATTTCTTGGATTTTGATGGGGAATTGGAACATCTCCAAATTTTAGATAATGAATTAGTAATTTAATGGGAGCATCTCAGTTTTGCAAAAAGCATTTTTTTTATTATAGTGCGAGCGTCCCCGCTCGCGTATTCTACAAATCGC